>NZ_JBBGYS010000006.1:0-184828 GCF_037479595.1 Pseudomonas sp. MYb541
AGGATGGCCCATCGCGGCGGCCCACGGATTCAAGCCGGAGTGAGGGCATGCCGAGCCTAGGCGAGGCACCGAGTGTTGGGGCGAGGACCTTTTGCTTACTTTTGGGTCCTTCCAAAAGTGAGCCGCCGTAAGGGCGGAACCATAAGCCGCCATAACCTAAATAATGGATATGTACTCAGCAGCGCTAATCCCTACTCAATCCCCACCTGATTCCGCCCATTATGCTTAGCCGTATACAACCCCTTATCCGCCGCCATGATCAATTGACGACAATCCGTCCCCTGCTGCGGCGTCATGGTCGACAGCCCGATACTGATAGTCAGACTCGCCCCCTCAGTCGGCGCGTTATGCGGAATCTTCAGAGCAGCCACCGCCATGCGCAGCTTCTCGGCCACCAACCGCGCCCCGCCCGGCGAGGTATTAGGCAGCACCAGGGCAAACTCCTCCCCCCCATAGCGCGCCGGCAAATCCGAAGGCCGACTGCTCGCCTCACGAATGGTCGCCGCCACCTTGCGCAACGCCTCATCCCCTTCAACGTGCCCAAAACTATCGTTATAGGTCTTGAAGAAATCCACATCAATCATCAACAACGACAACTGAGTCTGATCACGCATGGCCCTACGCCACTCCAGCTCCAGGTATTCATCAAAGTGACGACGATTAGACAGCCCGGTCAGGCCATCGGAGTTCATCAGCCGCTGCAATACCAGATTGGTGTCCAGCAACTGCTGCTGGCTGACCCGCAACGCACGGTAAGCCGCATCCCGCTGCAACAGGGTCATGTAGGACCGCGAGTGATAGCGAATGCGCGCCACCAACTCGATGTTGTCCGGCAGCTTGACCAGATAATCATTGGCCCCTGCAGAAAAAGCCGCGCTCTTGATCAGCGGATCTTCCTTGGTGGACAGCACGATAATCGGGATATTCGCGGTGGCCGGGTGATTGCGGTATTCGCGCACCAGCGTCAGGCCGTCGAGGCCCGGCATCACCAGATCCTGCAGGATCACGGTCGGCTTGATGCGGATCGCCTGGGCAATCGCCTGGTGCGGATCGGCGCAGAAGTGAAAATCGATGTTTTCTTCATGAGCCAGGCCACGCCGCACGGCTTCACCGATCATGGCCTGGTCGTCGACCAGCAACACCATGGCAGCATTTTCGTCAGTCTTGATGTCGTCGATCTGTAAATCATTCATGTGCAGTCACCTGAATTACTACCTGCTAGCCAGCACCGCGGGAAGTCCTGTTCATTTTGCAAAGACCTCCAGCAATCGGGGCGCAATTCTATCCAGTGGGCGAATTTCAACAGCAGCATCAATCGCCGCCGCCGCTTTGGGCATGCCATACACCGCCGAGCTTTGCTGATCCTGGGCGATGGTCAAATAACCTTGTTCACGCAGTAACTTGAGGCCCTGGGCCCCATCGCGCCCCATGCCGGTCAGCAGTACGCCGACGGCATCGCCATTCCAGTGGCTGGCCACGCTTTCGAAAAACACGTCGATCGAAGGTCGGTAGATCTCGTTTACCGGTTCTGCGGTATAGGCTAGCGTGCCATTTTTCAGCAATCGAATGTGGTGGTTGGTGCCAGCCAGCAGCACCACGCCACTTTGCGGGGGTTCGCCTTCACGGGCCAGGCGCACCGGCAGGCCGGAGGCGCTGCTCAGCCATTCGGCCATGCCGGCAGCGAACACTTGGTCCACATGCTGCACCAGCACAATGGCGGCGGGAAAGTCCCGGGGCAAGCCTTTGAGCAGGATTTCCAGGGCAGCCGGGCCACCCGCCGATGAACCGATTGCCACCAGGCTCTGGCGCTTCCCGGTAATTCGCGGCGCAACGGTTTCAGCGCGTACGCGGCTGCCGCGCTGGCCGATCAGCCAGCCGATATTGAGGATCTTGCGCAGCAGCGGCGCCGCCGCATCCTTGGGATTGCCCACGCCCAGGGTCGGCGTGTCCACCACGTCCAGGGCGCCATGGCCCATGGCTTCAAATACCCGACTGACGTTGGCCTGGCGGTCGACCGTGACGATAACGATGGCGCATGGGGTCTCGGCCATGATCTGGCGGGTGGCTTCCACGCCGTCCATCACCGGCATGATCAGGTCCATCAGGATCAGGTCCGGCGTTAGCTCAGCGCAGCGCTGTACCGCTTCCAGCCCATTGGCGGCCACCCAGACAACTTGATGCGCGGGCTCGAAGCTCAAGGCGCGGCGCAAGGCCTCCACCGCCAGGGGCATGTCATTGACGATCGCAATCCTCATGCCCGCGCGCCTCCGATCAGTTCCACCACGGCGTCCAGCAGGGCGTCATCATGAAAACTGGCTTTGGCTAAATAATAGTCGGCGCCGGCGTCCAGTCCACGACGACGGTCTTCTTCGCGATCCTTGTAGGACACCACCATCACCGGCAACGATTGCAGGCGACTGTCACGGCGCAAGAGTGTGACCAATTCAATACCGTCCATACGAGGCATATCAATATCAGTGATCAACAGGTCAAAGTCTTCGGAGCGCAAGGCGTTCCAGCCGTCCATGCCATCGACCGCCACCGCCACTTCATAACCACGATTGAGTAACAATTTGCGTTGCAGCTCCCGCACGGTCAGCGAGTCATCCACCACCAGCACCCGTTTACGCGGCGCTTCGGTGGCCTGCTGGCTGCGTCGCGCGATACGTTCCAGGCGACCGGTGTTGAGCAGTTTGTCCACCGAACGCAGCATGTCTTCCACGTCGACGATCAACACCACCGAGCCGTCATCCAGCAAGGCACCGGCGGAAATATCCTGGACCTTGCCCAGGCGATCATCCAGCGGCAACACCACCAGCGTACGCTCGCCGATAAAGCGCTCCACGGCAATCCCGTACACCGCATCGCGCTCGCGGATCACCACCACTTTCAAGGTTTCGGACGGGGCCTGCCCCGCCGGGCGCTGCAACAACTGGCTGGCGGCGACCAGGCCGACATGCCGGCCCTCGTGCCAGAAATGCTGGCGACCTTCCAGCTGCACAATGTCATCCGGCGCCAGGTCGCACATGCGTTCGATATGAGCCAGCGGGAACGCATAGGCCTCCTCGCCAACCTCCACCACCAGGCTGCGCACCACCGACAAGGTCAATGGCACTTCCAGGTGGAAACGACTGCCCTGCCCCGCCGCCTGCTCCAGCACCACCGCGCCGCGCAGTTGGCGCACCATATGCTGCACCGCATCCAGGCCGACACCACGCCCGGACACTTCGGTGACCTTGTCGCGCAGGCTGAACCCTGGCAGGAACAGGAACGTCAGCAACTCTTCTTCGCTCAGGCGCAGGGCGGTTTCCAGCGGCGACAGATGCCGGTCGACGATGGTGCCGCGCAGGCGTTCCAGGTCGACGCCATTACCGTCATCGCTCAATTCCAGCACCAACAAACCGGCCTGGTGGGACGCGCGCAGGCGGATCAGGCCTTCAGCCGGCTTGCCGGCGAGCAGGCGTTGCTCGGGCATTTCAATGCCGTGGTCGACGGCATTGCGCAACAAATGGGTGAGCGGCGCTTCAAGTTTTTCCAGCACGTCGCGGTCGACCTGGGTCTTTTCGCCCTCAATCTCCAGGCGCACCTGCTTGCCGAGGCTGCGGCCAAGGTCGCGCACCATGCGCACCTGCCCGGCCAGGACATCGGCAAACGGGCGCATGCGACAAGCCAGCGCCGTGTCATACAGCACCTGGGCGCGCTGCCCGGCCTGCCAGCCGAACTCGTCCAGCTCGGCGGTTTTTTCCGCCAGCAGGGCCTGGGCTTCGCTGAGCAGGCGGCGGGTGTCAGCCAGTGCTTCCTGGGCTTCCAGGTTCAGACTTTGGGTCTTGAGTTGCCCGTCCAGCGTATCCAGGGCACGCACGCTCTGGCTTTGAATGCGCTTGAGGCGCTGCAAGCTGGCCAGGTAGGGTTTGAGCCGCTGGGTTTCCACCAGGGATTTGCTCGACAGGTCGAGCAGGCTGTTCAGACGCTCCGCGGTTACCCGCAGCACACGTTCGCCGCCTTCGGTCATGCGTTTGTTCTGACGCAGCGGCTCAGCAGCCACTGGCGGCGCGGGCTCGGGCTCCGGCGGCAGCTCTTCAACGACAGCCGCCGGTTCTGGCGGCGGCGGCGCAGGCTTGACCGGCGCCTGTGACGGATCCAGCAGGCGTTCCATCAACGCCACATAGGCTTCGATATCCGCCGGCCCCACGTTATTGCCGGGCGTAGCGATGCGCATCAGCAGGTCGGTGCCTTGCAGCAACGCATCAATATGTTCGGGTTGCAGGTACAGGCGGCTTTCCTGGGCGCTGACCAGGCAATCTTCCATCACATGGGAGACGCTGACCCCGGCGTCTACCCCGACGATACGTGCCGCGCCCTTGAGCGAGTGAGCGGCGCGCATACAGGCTTCAAGCTGATCGGCCTGGGTCGGGTTGCGTTCCAGGGCCAGCAGGCCCGCGCTGAGGACCTGGGTCTGCGCATCGGCTTCCAGGCTGAACAGTTCCAGCAGCGAGGCATCGCGCATCTGGTCGGGGGTCATGTGAGGCTCCGGGTCACGGCGGACAACAATTGCGTCTCGTCCAGCCACCGCAAGCTGCGGCCTTTCCACTGCAACACGCCTTGGGTGTAGCGCGCGCTGGCCTGGGTGCCGGGGGCCGAAGCCGCCTTCAAGGTGCGCTCATCGATGGCGTGGATCCCGTCGACTTCATCCACCGGCACCACCACCGGGCCATCCTGTGCGGCGATGATCAACATGCGCGGCATGATGCGGCCGCCGCTGGCGCCGGTGCTGGTGACATCCAGGCCGAGCAGTTCCACCAGCGAAAGGCACGCCACTAGCGCACCCCGCACATTGGCCACGCCGAGCAAGGCGCGCGAGCGTTGGTGCGGCAGGGAATGGATCGGTTGCAACGGCGCGACTTCCACCAGGCAACGGGTGGCAATGCCCAACCATTCTTCACCGAGACGGAACATCAGCAAAGAACGGGTGACCACATCTTCGCCCAGCTCGACAGTGGCATGCGGGCGATGCGCATCCTGCTGCAAGGCGTAGCGGTCCAGCAACCGCGTGGCCGCTGCCGAGTACACCGAGCAGTTGCGGCAATGGATATGGTCCGCCAGCAGCGGGCAGGATTTGTCGCCATGAATGCCGATGCGGTTCCAGCAGTCGTCGATGGCTTGGGTGTCGGCCAGGGTCAAGTCCAGGCCTGCGGTGTCGAGCGCCTCGGTGTTACTCATCGTTTGGACTCACTGTCAGCTCGCTCGCTACGGGCAGCCCGCGCCTGCAAGCGGCGCGCTCCCGCACTGTCGCCCTGGGATTCGAGCAACGCGGCCAGGTGCATCAAGGCCTGCGGGTGCTGGGGTTCCAGGTACAAGGCTTTTCGATAATAACCCTGGGCTTCCAGGGCACTGCCGGCCACGTCGCTGAGCAGCCCGAGCCAGTAGAACACCTGGGCGGCCGGCGGGTGGTTGCTCAAATACTGTTCGCACGCGGCGCGGGCTTCGGCACTCTTGCCTTCATTGGCCAGGGTGGCGATGCGACTGAGCAAGTCGCCCGCATCGGTGTGCGGCGCCTTGATCGGCACCACCTGGGCGCTGGCCGTGCTGAACGGCCGTGGCTTACTCGGAATCGGCGCCGCACTGCGTTGCGGGATCGGCGCGGCGATCGGCACAAACACGGGCTCAGGCTTGACCGGCTCGGCATGCCGACTGTACGCAAACGACTGCGGCACCCCAATTGAACGCATGCCATGGCGCCCCAACAGGCTGCCCTCGGCCGGGCCGATAAACAGCACGCCGTCCACGTGGGTCAGGTCCTTGAGCACGTCGAACACTTGCTTCTGCGTAGGCTGGTCGAAGTAGATCAGCAGGTTGCGGCAGAACACAAAGTCGTAGCTCGCTTCATTGGCCAGCAAGCCCGGATCGAGCAGGTTGCCCACTTGCAGGCGCACCTGTTCGCGCACACGGTCGGCAATGTGGTAACCATCGCCGTATTCGGTGAAATGGCGATCGCGAAAGGCGATATCGCCACCGCGAAACGAGTTCTTGCCATACACCCCGCGCCGCGCACGCTCCACCGACAGCGGGCTGACATCCAGGCCCAGCACCTTGAACTGATGCGGCGCCAAGCCGGCATCCAGTAAGGCCATGGCAATCGAATAAGGTTCTTCACCGGTGGAGCACGGCAGGCTGAGGATGCGCAGTGCGCGCATCTGCTTGATTTCGATCAGCCGCGCCTTGGCCAAGCGGGCCAGGGTCGCGAACGATTCGGGGTAACGGAAGAACCAGGTTTCCGGGACGATCACCGCTTCGATCAGCGCCTGCTGCTCATCCTCGGAACTTTGCAGGTGCTGCCAGTACTCGCCGGCCGTTTGCGCATTGACGGCCTGGCTGCGCTGGCGCACCGCGCGTTCGATGATGGCTTCACCCACCGAGGCGACATCCAGGCCGATGCGCTCTTTAAGGAAGGCAAAGAAACGCGGATCGCTGCTCATAGGCTCAGCTCGGCAGAAAACAGTACGGTGCGTACCTCATCGGTGAGCAGGTCATTCACGCCGATCCATTGCATCAAGCCCAACGCGTCTTCGCGCACCGGCCCCAGGTACGGCGCCTGGCGGTTGTCGAGGCCGTAGGGCTGAAACTCCGCCGGATCGCAACGCAATGTGTCGGTGGCCTGCTCCAGGATCAGTCCGAGCCAGCGTGCCTCGGTCCAGGGCTCGGGCTGGTAATTGACCAGTACCAGCCGCGTGCTGGTGCGCGCCTGGGCGGCGGTGCCAAAGGTCAAGGCGCTAAGGTCGATCACCGGCACCAGCGTGCCACGGTGGGCAAAGATGCCCGCCACCCACAGCGGTGCATGGGCGATGGGTTTCAAAGGCAGGCGCGGCAGCACCTCGGCCACTTCCGTGGCCTTGAGGGCGTAACGTTCGTTGCCGATGTGGAACACCAGGAACAACGCCTTTTTCGCTGCCGGGACGGCACCGCGTTTAGCCGCGAGGTCGCTCATCAGACTTTGAAACGCGACACGCCGCTGCGCAGACCGACCGCCACCTGGCTCAGCTCATCAATGGCAAAGCTGGCCTGGCGCAGGGACTCGACGGTCTGGCTGCTGGCATCGCCCAGTTGCACCAAGGCGTGGTTGATCTGCTCGGCACCGGTGGCCTGGGCCTGCATGCCTTCGTTGACCATCAACACCCGCGGCGCCAGGGCCTGTACCTGATGGATGATCTGCGACAACTGCTCGCCCACTTGCTGCACTTCAAACATGCCGCGACGCACTTCTTCGGAGAACTTGTCCATGCCCATCACGCCCGCCGACACCGCCGACTGGATCTCGCGCACCATCTGCTCGATGTCGTAGGTGGCCACGGCAGTCTGGTCGGCCAAGCGACGCACTTCGGTGGCAACAACAGCAAAACCGCGACCGTACTCCCCGGCTTTCTCGGCCTCGATCGCCGCGTTAAGCGACAACAGGTTGGTCTGGTCAGCGACCTTGACGATGGTCACCACCACTTGGTTGATGTTGCCGGCCTTCTCATTGAGGATCGCCAGCTTGGCGTTGACCAGATCGGCCGCGCCCATCACCGAGTGCATCGTTTCTTCCATGCGCGCCAGGCCTTGCTGGCCGGAACCAGCGGCAACCGAAGCCTGGTCGGCGGCGGTGGACACTTCGGTCATGGTGCGCACCAGATCCTTGGACGTGGCCGCGATTTCGCGGGAGGTGGCACCGATTTCGGTGGTAGTCGCAGCCGTTTCAGTGGCGGTGGCTTGCTGCTGCTTGGACGTGGCGGCAATCTCAGTCACCGATGTAGTGACCTGCACCGACGAACGCTGGGCCTGGGACACCAGGGCGGTCAGCTCGGTCATCATGTCGTTGAAGCCGGTTTCGACAGCGCCGAACTCGTCCTTGCGCTCCAGGTTCAAGCGTTTGCTCAGGTCGCCGTCGCGCATGGTTTCGAGGATGTCGACGATGCGCTGCATCGGCGCCATGATCGCGCGCATCAGCAGCAGGCCACACAGGCCGGCGGCGAGGATGGCGACGACCAACGACACAAACATGCTGATTTTCGCTGCGGATACCGCATCATCGATCGCGTTGGTCGCACGGTCGGCGACGTTTTTGTTCTCGGTGATGATGTCGTTGAGCTTCATGCGGCCTGCGGTCCAGGTCGGCGTCAACTGGGTGTCGAACTCTTTGCGTGCGGCAGCCAGGTCACCGCGTTGCAGGCTGTCGAGCACCGTGGACAGGCTCTTGTTGTAGGCCTGGTGCAGGGTTTCGAACTTGTCGAACTCGGACCGATCGTCACCGCCGGCGATGGTTTTTTCGTAGTTATCCATCTGCTGCAAGATGCGTGCTTCAAAGGACTTGAACTCCGCACGGTCGGCGTCGCTCAACTGCTTGTTTTCACGCAGGCCCAGCAATTCGAGGGTCTGCAGGTAGCTGTCGACCCACGCGCTACGGATCATGGAGCTGAGGTAGACACCCGGCACCGCATCATCGCGCACCGCAACTTCGCTGGTTTCGATCTTCAGCAACCGTGAATAGGAGACCACAACCATTAACAGCATGATGGCGATAATGACCGCAAAGCTTGCCAAGATCCGTTGGCGCAAGGTCCAGTTCTTCACAGTAATTCCTCGAAGGGCCGATCAAATGCGAGGGAGTATAGCTGAGCAGAAGCCCTCATTTATCAACGGGTTTTGATGTAGCACTCACAGAATGCAAAAACACCCCGGGCCTTTACGGCATCCGGGGTGCTCTCAATAAAGCCATGGGGTCAGAGCGAGGCTTGGCGTACCTGTTTTTCCAGTTCCAGCTTCAACCCCGGCTCCAGTTTCAGTTGCCGCGCCAGTTCGTCGAGGTAAGCCTTCTCCATGAAGTTTTCCTCGTCCACCAGCATCACGCTGGCGATGTACATCTCGGCGGCCATTTCCGGCGTGCCGGCAGCTCGCGCCACGTCGGCTGGATCGAGGGGTTTGTTGAGCTCAGCGTGCAGCCAGCTTTGCAGTTCGCGGTCGTTGTCCAGCTTGGTGAATTCGCCTTCGATCAATTCGCGCTCGCGCTCATCCACATGGCCGTCGGCCTTGGCGGCAGCGACCAGCGCCTTGAGGATGCCTTGGCTGTGTAGCTCAACCTGGGCCGGTGGCAGGCGGTCAATGGTCTGCGGCTCTCCTTTCGGGGCATTGGCCTGTTGCGCCTGCCAGTTGCCATAGGCTTTGTAGGCAATGACGCCCAACGCCGCCAAACCGCCATAGGTCAGGGCCTTGCCGCCGAACTTGCGGGCTTTTTTGTTGCCCAGCAGCAGCCCCATGGCGCCGGCCGCCAGGGCGCCGCCGCCTGCGCCACCGAGCAGGCTGCCAAGGCCACCACCGCCGAGCAAACCGCCCAATGCGCCCTTGTCGTCCTGTTTACGCTGGCCGCCAGCCTTGTTTTGCAACATGTCCTGGCCAGACTTGAGCAACTGATCGAGCAATCCACGGGTATTCATTCGTAGCCTCCAGACACTAGGGTTCATAGGACCAATAGGCTCCCAGCGTAAAACTAAGTGCCAAAAAGCCTCGATCTAGAGTGCTTCCAGATGTAACGCGGTCGCCCTTCACTTAAATCGATATACACTCGAACAAATCTATAAAAACACCCCACTGGTAATTCCAGCATGATGACCTTGCGTCAAATCCGGCATTTTATCGCCGTGGCCGAAACCGGTTCGATCTCCGCTGCCGCGCAGACAGCGTTCATTTCCCAGTCCACCCTGACCCTGGCGATCCAGCAACTGGAGCAGGAAATCGGCGTCAACCTGTTCAACCGTCACGCCAAGGGCATGACCCTGACCCATCAGGGCCATCAATTTCTGCGCCAGGCGCATCTGATCCTGGCCACCGTCGACAACGCCAAGCGCAGCCTGCAACAGAGCACCGACCAAGTCGCCGGCCAGTTGATCATCGGCGTGACCAGCCTGGTGGCTGGCTACTACCTCGCGGATTTATTGACGCGATTCCAGCGCGCCTACCCCAATGTGGAAATCCGCGTGATGGAGGATGAACGCCCGTATATCGAACATTTGCTGGTCAGCGGTGAAATCGATGTGGGCGTGCTGATCCTCTCCAACCTCGAAGACCGCCACGCCTTGCAGACCGAAGTCCTCACCCACTCCCCGCACCGCTTGTGGCTACCGGCACAACATCCACTGCTGGAACACGACAGCATTAACTTGGCCGATGTGGCACGTGAGCCGCTGATCCAGCTGAACGTCGACGAAATGGGCCACAACGCCCAGCGCATGTGGACCGGCGCAGGCCTGCAACCCCGTGTGACCTTGCGCACCGCGTCCACCGAAGCCGTGCGAAGCCTGGTGGCGGCGGGCCTCGGCGTGTCTATCCAGCCGGACATGACCTACCGGCCCTGGTCACTTGAAGGCGACATCATTGAAGCGCGCCCGATTGCCGACCTCAGCCAGACCCTCGACGTGGGCCTGGCCTGGCGCCGTGGCACCGCACGGCCTGCGCTGGTCGACCCGTTCCTCACCGTCGCCCGTGAACAGCCCCACCCGCGCAAGCCATCTATTTAATCGAATGCTGCATTCAGTATTTAGTATTTGTTGACCTCGCGCCTGACCTCTAGTCTCTGTTCATCCCCTAAGAGAAGGTCAGGCGCCTTGTAAGAGAACGCCCATGGCCACACAAGAAAAGAGATCGCGAAAAATGTCCGGCGCGCCCACCCCGCTGCTCACTGCGTTGCTGATCGACGGCGAACTGGTCCAGGGCCAGGGTTTTGCCGAGCCGATCCTCAACCCGGCCACCGGTGAAGTGCTCACCCAAATCGCCGAAGCCAGCACCGAGCAGGTCGAAACCGCGATCCTCGCCGCCCACCGCGCCTTTGCCGGCTGGTCACGCACCACGCCGCAGCAGCGCTCGAACATCCTATTGGGCATTGCCGACGCCATCGAAAAACAAGCCGACTACCTGGCCCGCCTGGAATCCCTGAACTGCGGTAAGCCCTTGCATCTGGCGCGTCAGGATGATTTGAGTGCCACCGTGGATGTGTTCCGCTTCTTCGCCGGGGCTGTGCGTTGCCAGACCGGACAGTTGAGCGGTGAATACCTGCCGGGCTACACCAGCATGGTGCGTCGCGATCCGATCGGCGTAGTCGCGTCGATTGCGCCGTGGAACTACCCGCTGATGATGGCCGCGTGGAAGATCGCCCCCGCCCTGGCTGCCGGTAATACCTTGGTGTTCAAGCCGTCGGAACATACGCCGCTGTCGATCCTGGCCCTGGCCCCCGTGCTTAAAGAGCTGCTGCCACGTGGCGTGATCAACATTCTGTGTGGCGGCGGCGAAGGCGTCGGCAGTCACTTGGTCAGCCATCCCAAGGTGCGCATGGTCTCGTTGACCGGCGATATCGTCACCGGGCAGAAGATTCTACAAGCCGCCTCCAAAACCCTAAAACGCACGCACCTGGAACTGGGCGGCAAGGCCCCGGTGATCGTGTGCAACGACGCCGACCTGCAAGCTGTGGTCGAAGGCGTGCGCGCCTACGGCTATTACAACGCTGGCCAGGATTGCACCGCCGCGTGCCGCATCTATGCCCAGGCCGGTATCCACGACAAACTCGTCGCCGAACTGGGCGCGGCGGTCAGCAGCCTGCGTTTTGCCGGTAAACGCGATGCCGACAATGAACTCGGCCCGCTGATCAGCACGCGCCAGCGCGACCGCGTCGCCAGTTTTGTAGAGCGCGCCCTCGGCCAGCCGCATATCGAACGCATCACCGGCGCCGCCGTGCATTCCGGCGCGGGCTTCTATTACCAACCCACCTTGCTCGCCGGCTGTAAACAAAACGACGAAATCGTGCAGCGCGAAGTATTCGGCCCGGTGGTCACCGTGACCCGCTTCGACGAGCTGGAACAGGCAGTGGACTGGGCCAACGACTCCGAATACGGCCTGGCCTCCTCGGTGTGGACCCAGAACCTGGACAAGGCCATGCAGGTCGCGGCGCGCCTGCAATACGGCTGCACCTGGATCAACAGTCATTTCATGCTGGTCAGCGAAATGCCCCATGGCGGCTTGAAGCGTTCGGGGTATGGGAAGGATCTGTCCAGCGATTCGCTGCAGGACTACAGCGTGGTGCGCCACATCATGGCGCGACACGGCCAGCATCTTTAAAACAACAACTAAGCTCATGCGTCACCGGTTTGAACAACTGCCCCGACCATAATTAAAGAAGAGGGAACCCCCATGTCTGCGCACAAGACCGCACTGCTCAGTGCCCTGACCACCGCGCTGCTGGCCAGCGCCAGCCTCCAGGCCGCCGAACCGCTCAAGGCGGTGGGTGCCGGTGAAGGCCAGTTGGATATCGTCGCCTGGCCTGGTTATATCGAACGTGGCGAAAGCGACAAGGCCTACGACTGGGTCACCGGTTTCGAGAAGGAAACCGGCTGCAAGGTCAACGTGAAAACCGCCGCCACCTCTGACGAAATGGTCAGCCTGATGGCCAAGGGCGGGTATGACCTGGTCACCGCATCGGGCGATGCGTCGCTGCGGTTGATCGTGGGCAAGCGGGTGCAGCCGATCAACACCTCACTGATCCCCAATTGGAAGAACATCGACCCGCGCCTGAAAGATGCGCCATGGTATGTGGTCGGCCAGCAAACCTACGGCACCCCGTACCAGTGGGGCCCGAACGTGTTGATGTACAACACCAACGTGTTCAAGACCGCGCCCACCAGCTGGAACGTGCTGTTCGACGCGCAGAACCTGCCGGACGGCAAGCCGAACAAAGGCCGTGTGCAGGCGTATGACGGCCCGATCTACATTGCCGATGCGGCGCTGTACCTCAAGTCGACCAAACCGGAACTGGGCATCCAGAACCCCTATGAACTGACCGAAATCCAGTACAAGGCCGTGCTCGAACTGCTGCGTGCGCAACAGCCGCTGATCCACCGTTACTGGCACGACACCACCGTGCAAATGAGTGACTTCAAGAACGAAGGCGTGGTGGCCTCCAGCGCCTGGCCGTATCAGGTCAACGGCCTGCAGAACGAGAAGCAGCCGATTGCTTCGACCATTCCGAAGGAAGGCGCCACCGGCTGGGCCGACACCACCATGTTGCACACCGAGGCCAAGCACCCGAACTGCGCCTACAAGTGGATGGACTGGTCGCTGCAGCCGAAGGTCCAGGGCGACGTTGCCGCCTGGTTCGGCTCGCTGCCGGCCGTGCCTGCGGCCTGCATGGAGAGTGAACTGCTCGGCGCCGAGGGTTGCAAGACTAATGGTTTCGACCAGTTCGAAAAGATCGCCTTCTGGAAAACCCCGCAGGCTGAAGGCGGTAAGTTCGTGCCGTACAGCCGCTGGACCCAGGATTACATTGCGATCATGGGCGGCCGCTAAGGGTCCCTGCAGAGACTGCTTCTTGTGGTGAGCAGGCTTGCCCTGCGCGGGGCAAGCCCGCTCACCACAAAAGCCCGATTTTCACCGTTTCAGCGCAGCACACATGCATCCTCGTTTTTTCAGAAGTCCAGGCCGGGCCGCTGCGACGACTCGCGCCTTTTTGGAGCACCGCACCATGACGCTTGCAGTCCAATTCACCCACGTTTCCCGTCAGTTCGGCGAAGTGAAAGCCGTTGACCGGGTTTCCATCGATATCCAGGACGGCGAGTTCTTTTCCATGCTCGGCCCTTCCGGCTCGGGCAAGACCACCTGCCTGCGCCTGATCGCCGGGTTCGAGCAGCCGAGCGCAGGCTCGATCCGCATCCATGGCGAGGAAGCCGCCGGCTTGCCGCCGTATCAGCGTGATGTGAACACTGTGTTCCAGGATTACGCGCTGTTCCCCCATATGAATGTGCGCGACAACGTGGCCTACGGCCTCAAGGTCAAGGGCGTGGGCAAGGCCGAACGCCTGAACCGTGCCGAAGAAGCCCTGGCGATGGTCGCCCTCGGCGGCTACGGCGACCGCAAACCGGTGCAACTGTCCGGCGGCCAACGTCAACGGGTCGCCCTGGCCCGCGCCTTGGTCAATCGTCCACGGGTATTGCTGCTGGATGAACCCCTGGGCGCCCTCGACCTCAAGCTGCGCGAGCAGATGCAAAGCGAGCTGAAAAAGCTGCAACGCCAGCTGGGTATCACCTTTATCTTCGTGACCCACGACCAGACCGAAGCGCTGTCGATGTCCGACCGCGTAGCCGTGTTCAACAAAGGCCGCATCGAGCAGGTCGACACCCCGCGCAACCTCTATATGAAACCCGCCACGTCGTTCGTCGCCGAGTTCGTCGGCACTTCCAACGTGATTCGCGGCGAGCTGGCCCAGCGCCTCAGCGGCAACGCGCAGCCGTTCTCGATCCGCCCGGAACACGTGCGCTTTGCCGAGGGCCCGTTGGGCGCTGGCGAAGTGGAAATCAGCGGTCTGCTCCACGATATCCAATACCAGGGCAGCGCCACCCGCTATGAACTGAAACTGGAAAACGGCCAGGCGCTGAACATCAGCCAGGCCAACAACCAATGGCTGGACATCAGCAGCGGCCATCAGGTCGGCCAGTCCATCACCGCTCGCTGGGCACGGGAAGCCATGACCCCGCTGACCGACAGCGCAGGCGAGGTGTGACATGAGCCTGGCCCTTTCCCATCCGCCGATGCGCAGGTTTTCCAACCTGCTGTACCGCAAGCCCAACCTCTACCTGGCGATGCTGCTGGTGCCGCCGCTGATCTGGTTCGGCGCGATCTACCTCGGTTCGTTGCTGACCCTGCTGTGGCAAGGGTTCTATACCTTCGACGACTTCACCATGGCGGTCACGCCGGACCTGACCCTGGCCAACTTCGCCGCGCTGTTCCAGCCGTCGAACTTCGACATCATTGTGCGCACCCTGAGCATGGCGATTGTGGTGTCGATCGCCAGCGCCGTCGTGGCCTTCCCGATTGCCTACTACATGGCGCGCTACACCACGGGCAAGACCAAGGCGTTCTTCTACATCGCGGTGATGATGCCGATGTGGGCCAGCTACATCGTCAAGGCCTACGCCTGGACCTTGCTGCTGGCCAAAGGCGGCGTGGCGCAGTGGTTCGTGCAGCACCTGGGTTTGGAGCCGGTGTTGCAGTTCGTGTTGGGCATTCCCGGCGTGGGCGGCAGCACCTTGAGCACCTCGCACCTGGGGCGCTTCATGGTGTTCGTCTACATCTGGCTGCCGTTCATGATCCTGCCGATCCAGGCGTCCCTGGAGCGTTTGCCGCCGTCGTTGCTGCAAGCCTCGGCGGATCTTGGCGCCAAGCCGCGCCAGACGTTCATGCAGGTGATATTGCCACTGTCGATTCCGGGGATTGCCGCCGGCTCCATCTTCACCTTCTCGCTGACGCTGGGCGACTTCATCGTGCCGCAGCTTGTAGGGCCACCGGGTTACTTCGTCGGCGGCATGGTCTACGCCCAGCAAGGCGCCATCGGCAACATGCCCATGGCGGCGGCGTTCACCTTGGTGCCGATCGTGCTGATCGCGGTTTACCTGTCCATCGTCAAACGCCTGGGGGCCTTCGATGCACTCTGACTCTTCACCTCAAATGCAGTCATCAATAGGCTTGAAGATCGCCGCCTGGGGTGGGCTGGTGTTTTTGCACTTCCCGATCCTGATCATCTTCCTCTACGCCTTCAACACCGAAGAAGCCGCGTTCAGCTTTCCGCCCCAGGGCTTCACGTTGAAGTGGTTCAGCGTGGCCTTCGCCCGGCCGGATGTGTTGGAAGCGATCAAGCTGTCATTGCAGATCGCGGCCATCGCCACGCTGATCGCCATGGTGCTCGGCACGCTGGCCTCGGCGGCGCTGTATCGCCGTGAGTTCTTTGGCAAGCAAGGCGTGTCGTTGATGTTGATCCTGCCGATTGCGCTGCCGGGGATCATCACCGGTATCGCGTTGCTGGCGACTTTCAAGACGCTCGGGATCGAGCCGGGGATGTTCACCATCATCGTCGGCCACGCGACCTTCTGCGTGGTGATCGTCTACAACAACGTCATCGCCCGCCTGCGCCGTACCTCCCACAGTTTGATCGAAGCCTCGATGGACCTGGGCGCCGACGGCTGGCAGACCTTCCGCTACATCATCATGCCCAACCTGGGCTCGGCGCTGCTGGCCGGCGGCATGCTCGCCTTTGCGCTGTCGTTCGACGAAATCATCGTCACCACCTTCACCGCCGGCCACGAACGCACCTTGCCGTTGTGGCTGCTCAACCAACTGAGCCGCCCACGGGATGTGCCGGTGACCAACGTGGTCGCGATGCTGGTGATGCTGGTAACGATGTTCCCGATTCTCGGTGCCTATTACCTGACGCGCGGCGGTGAAAGCGTGGCCGGGAGTGGCGGTAAATAATTGTTTGAAGAGGACATGGCGATGCAAACCAAACTGCTGATCAATGGCCAACTGGTCGAGGGCGAAGGCCCGGCCCAGGCGGTATTCAACCCGGCGCTCGGGCGCGTGTTGGTGGAAATCAACGAAGCCAGCGAAGCCCAGGTCGACGCCGCCGTGCGCGCAGCCGATGCGGCCTTCGAAAGCTGGTCGCAAACCGCGCCCAAGGACCGCTCGCTGCTGCTGTTGAAACTGGCGGACGTGATCGAAGCCCACGGCGAAGAGCTGGCCAAGCTGGAATCGGACAATTGCGGCAAGCCCTACAGCGCCGCCCTGAACGATGAAATTCCGGCGATTGCCGACGTATTCCGCTTCTTTGCCGGCGCCAGCCGTTGCATGAGCGGCTCGGCCGGCGGCGAATACCTGCCCGGCCATACCTCGATGATCCGCCGCGATCCGGTGGGTGTGATTGCTTCCATCGCACCGTGGAACTATCCGCTGATGATGGTCGCCTGGAAAATCGCCCCGGCCCTCGCCGCCGGTAATACCGTGGTGCTCAAGCCGTCGGAGCAAACCCCGTTGACCGCGCTACGCATGGTCGAACTGGCCGCTGAAATCTTCCCGGCCGGTGTGCTCAACCTGGTGTTCGGCCGTGGGCCAACCGTCGGCAGCCCGCTGGTGAACCACCCGAAAGTGCGCATGGTGTCGTTGACCGGTTCCATCGCCACGGGCGCAAACATCATCTCCAGCACCGCCGACAGCGTGAAGCGCATGCACATGGAGTTGGGTGGCAAGGCGCCGGTGATCATCTTCAACGATGCAGACATCGACGCCGCCGTGGAAGGCATTCGTACCTTTGGTTTCTACAACGCCGGTCAGGATTGCACGGCGGCCTGCCGGATTTATGCGCAAGCGCAGATCTACGACAAGTTTGTCGAGAAGCTCGGCGCGGCGGTCGCCAGTATCAAGTACGGCTTGCAGGATGACCCGGCCACCGAGCTGGGCCCATTGATTACCGCGCAGCATCGCGACCGTGTCGCGGGCTTCGTCGAGCGCGCCGTGGCGCAGCCGCACATTCGCCTGGTCACCGGCGGCAAGGCAGTGGAAGGCAATGGCTTCTTCTTTGAACCGACCGTGCTGGCTGACGCGCAGCAGGACGATGAGATCGTGCGCCGCGAAGTGTTCGGGCCGGTGGTATCAGTGACCCAATTCACCGATGAAGCGCAGGTGCTGGGCTGGGCCAATGATTCGGACTACGGCTTGGCGTCATCCGTGTGGACCGCCGATGTAGGACGCGCCCACCGCTTGGCCGCACGCTTGCAATACGGCTGCACCTGGGTGAACACCCACTTCATGCTCGTCAGCGAAATGCCCCACGGCGGTCAGAAATTGTCCGGCTATGGCAAGGATATGTCCATGTACGGGCTGGAGGACTACACCACCGTGCGCCATGTGATGTTCAAGCACTGACGATTTAACCCGGCATCCTCACTGGATGCCGGGAACCTATAACAATAATTTTCAGGATCCCCCATGGATATCACCCGCCGCGACTTCCTCAACGGCGTCGCTGTCACCATCGCCGCCGGCATGACCCCACTGCAAATCCTGCAAGCCGCCCCCGATGGCCGTTACTACCCACCCGCCCTCACCGGCCTGCGCGGCAGCCATGCCGGCTCGTTCGAAGTGGCGCACCAGATGGGCTGGGAAAAGAAGGTGTTCGACACCGACACACTGCCAATCACTGAGGACTACGACTTGGTGGTCGTGGGCGGCGGCTTGAGTGGTTTGTCGGCGGCGTGGTTCTACCGCGAGAAGCACCCCAAGGCGAAGATCCTGATCCTGGAAAACCACGACGACTTCGGCGGCCACGCCAAGCGCAATGAATTCCAGGCCGGTGGCCGCATGATCATCGGCTACGGCGGTAGCGAAGCATTCCAGTCGCCCAATCACCTGTACAGCAAGGAAGTGAACGGGCTGTTGAAAAAGCTCGGGGTGAACATCAAGCGCTTCGAAACCGCCTTCGACCGACAGTTCTACCCAGGTCTTGGGCTGTCGCGTGGGGTGTTTTTCGACAAGGAAAACTTCGGTGAAGACAAACTGGTGACCGGTGACCCGACGCCGATGGTGGCCGACGATATTGCACCGGACCAGTTGAATGCCCGCGTCATCAACGACTTCATCAATGACTTCCCCTTGCCAGCGACAGACCGCCTGGCCCTGATCGAACTGCACACCGCGCCCAAGGATTACCTGCCGGGCAAGACGGCCGAAGAAAAGGCCGACTACCTGGCGGCTACCAGCTACCGCGATTTCCTGCTCAAGAACGTAGGATTATCGGAAGGCGCGGTGAAGTACTTCCAGAGCCGCACCAATGACTTCATGGCGTTGAGCATTGATGCCGTAGCTGCTGCTGACGCTTATAGCGTGGGTTTCCCAGGCTTTGCCGGGATGAACCTGGCGCCGATCAGCGAAGAAGCGGCAGCCGAAATGGAAGAGCCCTACATCTACCACTTCCCGGATGGCAATGCCTCGGTCGCGCGGTTGCTGGTGCGCAGCCTGATCCCGGGCGTGGCACCAGGGCACACCATGGACGATATCGTGCTGGCGGCGTTCGACTACGCCAAGCTCGACCAGCCCAAGGAAGCCGTACGGCTGCGCTTGAACAGCACGGCGGTCAGCGTGCGTAACGTTGGCAACAGCGTGCATATCGGCTATAGCCGTGGCGGACAACTCGCACAGGTGCGCGGCAAACGCTGCATCCTGGCCTGCTACAACATGATGATCCCGTACCTGTTGAAGGATTTGCCGGCGCCCCAGGCCCAAGCGCTCAGCCAGAACGTGAAGTACCCGCTGGTGTACACCAAGGTGGTGATCCGCAATTGGCAGTCGTTCCAGAAGTTGGGCGTGCATGAGATCTACGCGGCGACCCAACCTTACAGCCGCATCAAACTGGACTATCCGGTAAGCATGGGCGTCTACGACCACCCGCGCGACCCGGCGCAGCCAATCGGCTTGCACATGGTCTATGTACCCACCAGCCCCAACAGCGGCATGAACGCCCGCGACCAGGCCCGCGCCGGGCGGGGCAAGCTCTATGGGCAGACGTTCGAGCAACTGGAAGCGCAGTTGCGTGACCAGTTGCAACGCATGCTCGGGCCGGGCGGTTTTAACCATGAGACCGACATTCTGGCGATCACTGTCAACCGCTGGTCACACGGTTATGCGAGCTTCTCCAACAGCTTGTTCGACGATGCGGACCAGAGCGAGGCGTGGATGAACCTGGCGAAAAAGCCGGTGGGGCATGTGAGCATCGCCAACTCGGACGCGGCGTGGAGTGCGTATGCGCATGCGGCGATTGATGAGGCGTATCGCGCAGTCGCTGAAGTGAGCTGAACTGAGGACTTGTAGTGAGCGGGCTTGCCCCGCGCTGGGCTGCAAAGCGGCCCCAAAACCCGGCGCCGCGAAATACCTGAAGGCATGCGGCGGTCCGGTTAGGGCTGCTTCGCAGCCCAGCGCGGGGCAAGCCCGCTCACTACAGGCTGGCGGACCTTGAAATGTCTTGTCGCATTTGCAACGCCATCATCCCGCTATCAATCAATTTTCCTACGTCATCGAACCGCTTAAGCTATCCGGCGTCTGTTTAATGTCCGTTGCGTTTGGCCGAAGGCATGTCCGAACCGTAATTTCTGATCCGCTACGTGCCAGGAACGGCGCGGGATTTGCTCACGACAGGTTGTCTCTATGCACCGCAGGAATTTGCTCAAAGCGTCCATGGCCATTGCGGCTTACACCGGTTTGTCGGCCAGCGGCCTGCTCGCCGCCCAGGCCTGGGCCGGGAACCGTGCCGCTGATGGCAAGGCCATGGCGTTCGATTTCGAATCGCTCAAGGCCCAGGCCAAACAACTCGCCGGGACCGCTTACAAGGACACCAAACAGGTGCTGCCGCCGACACTGGCGACCATGACCCCGCAGAATTTCAACGCCATCGGCTACGACGGTAACCATTCGCTGTGGAAGGAATTGAATGGTCAATTGGACGTGCAGTTCTTCCACGTCGGCATGGGCTTCAAGACGCCGGTGCGCATGCACAGTGTCGACCCCAAGACCCGCGAAGCGCGCGAAGTGCATTTTCGCCCTTCGCTGTTCAATTACGAAAAAACCACGGTCGACACCAAGCAATTGACCGGTGACCTGGGTTTTTCCGGCTTCAAGCTGTTCAAGGCGCCGGAGCTGGACCGCCATGACGTACTGTCATTCCTCGGCGCCAGCTACTTCCGCGCAGTGGACAGCACCGGGCAGTACGGCCTCTCGGCCCGTGGCCTGGCCATCGACACCTACGCGAAAAAGCGCGAGGAGTTCCCCGACTTCACGCAGTTCTGGTTTGAAACCCCGGACAAGAACGCCACCCGCTTCGTGGTCTACGCCCTGCTCGACTCCCCGAGCGCCACCGGTGCCTACCGCTTCGATATCGACTGCCAGGCCAACCAGGTGGTGATGGCGATCGACGCACACATCAACGCGCGTACCACTATCGAACAACTGGGCATCGCACCGATGACCAGCATGTTCAGCTGCGGCACCCACGAACGCCGTATGTGCGACACCATCCACCCGCAGATCCATGATTCGGACCGCCTGGCCATGTGGCGCGGCAACGGCGAGTGGATCTGCCGCCCGCTGAACAACCCGGCCAAGCTGCAATTCAACGCGTTCGCCGATAAAGACCCGAAAGGCTTCGGCTTGGTGCAGACCGACCATGAGTTCGCCAGCTATCAGGACACCGTGGACTGGTACAGCAAGCGCCCGAGCCTGTGGGTGGAACCAACCACTGCGTGGGGCGAGGGCTCTATCGACTTGCTGGAAATTCCTACAACCGGTGAGACCCTGGATAACATCGTGGCCTTCTGGACCCCGAAAAAACCCGTGGCGGCCGGCGACTCGCTCAACTACGGCTACAAGCTGTACTGGAGCGCCCTGCCACCGGTGAGCACACCGCTAGCCCAAGTGGACGCGACCCGTTCAGGCATGGGTGGCTTTACCGAGGGCTGGGCACCGGGCGAGCACTACCCACCCGTGTGGGCGCGCCGTTTTGCCGTGGACTTCAAGGGCGGCGGCCTGGATCGCCTTCCACAGGGCACCGGGATCGAGCCAGTGGTGACTTGCTCCCACGGCCAGGTCAAGGATTTCAGCGTGCTGGTACTGGATAACATCAAGGGCTACCGCATCCTGTTTGACTGGTACCCGACCAGCGACAGCGTGGAGCCGGTGGAGCTGCGCCTGTTCATCCGCACCCAGGACCGCACCTTGAGTGAAACCTGGTTGTACCAGTACTTCCCGCCGGCTCCGGACCAGCGTAAGTACACCTGATCGCCCCCTGTAGGAGCTGGATTACCAGCGATGCAGGCACACCGCAGTGCCTGCATCGCTGGCAAGCCAGCGCCTACAGGTGCTCAGAACCGCGACACACTCTTCATCGCCCCAATCAAATAGCGCATCGCCACCTGATCGTTCTCGGTCAGGGCGCGGTACTGCGCCAGTAATTCCAGTTCATCCGAACTCAGCCTTCGGCCACGCAAAAACACCCTGCGGGCCAGAAACGACACCACCACCCCCGCTACACCATAGGACTTGGCCATGGACTGCTTCTCCTGATATCCATCAAATACTCCCGTTGCCCCGAACCGCCTACCACGAAGCGCAATGCCTCAGTGGGCAAACCAACTGACTTCCTGGGCCAGAAATCAGGCTTACCCTAAGCGTAGAAACCTTATTGCTCAGCGTGGGACTTTTTTAGAGTAATCACTTAAATATTTGCTCCGGTAACAAAGACCTACAGTCCTTTCTCACCTAACGGTCGGTAGAGATGAATGTCATGGGGCTCTTGTGCAAACAGTTCTGGATCAGGTTGCTGCAGCAACCGGCAGCCTTGGCGTAGGTAAAAGTCCACGGTATTGCGCGACTCCGTGGCCGAGATGTACAACGCATCCGCTCCGGTTTGGCGGCCGTGTTCACAGGCCAGCGCGAACAAGCGCCCTCCCAGCCCTAAGCCGCGCGCCGCATGGCTGACGTGCAGGAACGTCAGTTGGCGCATCCGCAGCGTTTGGTTATGGAGGGTGCGATTGTCAGTTAACGCACGTTCCACCAGCATGATGGCCTCCTGCTTTTAGGCGACCCAGGATCAGGCTTGCGTCAAACGCGAGCAAGAAAAAACCCACCGGGTCAGGGTGGGTTTCGTCGGCCGCTCAGCCAGGCTTAGTCACGCAGGTCCGACTCATGAATCGGCTGGTCCCGGTGCGTGGCGCGCTGATACTGAGCTGGCCAGATGGCCTTGCGTCCGCCCAGGTCATCGTCGGCATGCAACGGCCAGTACGGATCACGCAACAGCTCACGGGCCAGGAAGATGATATCGGCCTGGCAGGTGCGCAAGATGTGCTCAGCCTGGGCCGGCTCGGTGATCATGCCAACGGTGCCGGTGGCCATGCCCGACTCTTTGCGCACGCGCTCGGCGAAGCGCGTCTGGTAACCGGGGCCGGTGGGGATCTCGGCGTTGGCGGCGGTGCCACCGGAGGAGACGTCGATCAGGTCCACCCCCAGGTCCTTCAGGCGACGCGCCAGCTCCACGGTTTCATCGGGGTTCCAGCCGTCTTCCACCCAATCGGTGGCCGACACCCGCACAAACAGCGGTAATTCCTGGGGCCAGACATCACGCACGGCCTGGGTCACTTGCAGCACCAGACGGATGCGGTTTTCGAACGAGCCGCCGTACTGATCCTGACGCTGATTGCTGATCGGTGAGAGAAATTGATGCAACAGGTAACCATGGGCCGCGTGGATTTCCACCACTTCGAAGCCTGCGGTCAACGCGCGCTTTGCGGCGGCAACAAAATCGGCAATCACTTGCTGGATCTGCCCTTCGTCCAGCGGCTTGGGCTGGGTGTGCTGAGGGTCGAAGGCAATCGGCGATGGCCCTACCGGCGTCCAGCCGCCATCCTCCGGTTTGACGCTGCCGTGCTTGCCGATCCAAGGCCGGTGAGTGCTGGCCTTGCGCCCGGCGTGGGCCAGTTGAATGCCGGCCACCGCGCCTTGGGCCGCGATAAAACGAGTAATACGTTGCAGCGGTTCGATTTGTGCGTCGTTCCACAGGCCCAGGTCCTGGGCGGTGATGCGGCCATCGGCAGTCACGGCGGTGGCTTCGGTGAAAATCAGCCCGGCGCCACCGACGGCGCGGCTGCCAAGGTGCACCAGGTGCCAGTCATTGGCCAAGCCGTCGTCGCTTGAGTATTGGCACATGGGCGACACGGCGATGCGGTTGAGCAGGGTCAATTGACGGAGGGTATAGGGTTCGAGCAGTTGACTCATGGCGCACCTCTTCTGGTTCTGTGGGCACTATTCAAACAGTGCTTAGAGCCTAGTCGACAACGCTGGATTGCACAGGGTTCAGAAGGAAAAGCGGGGACCGATTGCCGGCCCCCGTATTGCAACAGCTTACATTTCGACCTGGGTGCCCAGCTCGATCACCCGGTTTACCGGGAGTTTGAAGAAGCGCAGGTTGCCGTTGGCGTTCTTCAACATAAAGGCGAACAAAGCTTCGCGCCAACGGGCCATGCCCTTGATCCGCGAGGCGATGACCGTTTCGCGACTGAGGAAGTAGGTGGTGCGCATCGGGCTGAAGTCCAGGTCATCCAGATGGCACAACTTCAGCGCCTCCGGCACATCTGGCTCATCGGTGAAACCGAAGTGCAGGATCACTCGGAAGAAGCCTTCGCCGTAGGCATCCACCTCGAACCGCCGTGCGGCCGGTACGCGGGGAATGTCCTCGTAGACCACCGTCAGCAACACCACTTGCTCATGCAATACCTGGTTGTGTAGCAGGTTGTGCAACAGCGCGTGGGGCACGGCGTCCGGGCGCGCGGTGAGGAACACGGCGGTGCCCTGCACGCGATGAGGCGGCTGAACGCGGATACTGCTGATGAAGATCGGCAACGGCAGGCCACCTTCGTCGAGACGTTCCACCAGCAATTGCTTGCCGCGCTTCCACGTGGTCATCAGCACGAACAGCACGATCCCCGCCAGTACCGGGAAGGCACCGCCCTGGATGATCTTCGGCACGTTGGCGGCGAAGTAAAGACCGTCCACCAACAGGCAGCAAACCAGGACAGGAACAGCCAGAATCGGCGGCCATTTCCACAGCAGCAGCATCACCGCCGACACCAGGATGGTGGTCATCAACATGGTGCCCGTCACCGCCACGCCGTAGGCCGATGCCAGTGCGTTGGACGACTCAAAGCCCAGCACCAGCAGGATTACGCCAACCATCAGCGACCAGTTCACCGCGCCGATGTAAATCTGGCCCTGCTCGGCGCTTGAAGTGTGCTGAATGTGCATGCGCGGGATGTAACCCAGCTGGATCGCCTGGCGTGTCAACGAGAACGCACCGGAAATCACTGCCTGGGAGGCAATCACCGTGGCCAGGGTAGACAACACCACAAGCGGGATCAGCGCCCAGCTCGGCGCCAGCAGGTAAAACGGGTTGCGCGCGGCTTCCGGGTCACCGAGCAGCATGGCGCCCTGGCCGAAATAATTGAGCACCAGCGCCGGCAGCACCAGCATGAACCAGGCGCGGGCGATGGGTTTGCGGCCGAAGTGACCCATGTCGGCATACAGTGCTTCGGCGCCGGTCAGTGCCAGCACCACCGCGCCGAGGATGGCCACGCCAATGCCGGGATGCGCCTCAAAGAAGCGCACCGCCCACATCGGGTTCATCGCACTGAGCACTTCAGGGTGCAGGGTGATGCCATACACACCCAGGCCGCCCAGTACCAGGAACCAGGTCACCATCACCGGCCCGAAAAGCTTGCCGATGTGGTCGGTGCCATGTTTCTGGATCAGGAACAGCGCCACCAGCACCACCAAGGCGATGGGCACGACCCATTTTTCAAGGCCGTCGAAGGCCAGTTCCAGGCCTTCGACCGCAGACAACACGGAAATCGCCGGGGTGATCATGCTGTCGCCGTAGAACAGCGCCGCGCCGCAAAGGCCACACACCACCAGGAAGCTACGCAGCTTCTTGCGCTCCCCCGCCGCCCGTCGTGCCAGTGCCGTGAGCGCCATGATGCCGCCCTCGCCCTGGTTGTCGGCACGCAGCACGAACAACATGTACTTGATCGACACCACCCAGATCAGCGACCAGAAGATCAGCGCCAGGATCCCCAGCACGCCGTCATGATTGACCTGAACCCCATAACCGCCGTTGAACACCTCTTTAAGGGTGTAGAGCGGGCTGGTCCCGATATCGCCGTAAACCACCCCGACCGCTGCCACCAGCATGCCAATCGGCTTGGCGTTTGAATGCTCGGCACCTGCTGCCTGACTACTCGCGTGACCCATCAACCACTCCTGCCCTTTGACCTGCGGTCTTTTATTAACAACGTGTCTAAGCTGACCCTAGCATGCGCTGTTTTACTTCTCGTAACAGACGTTTTGTTGACCTTAGGACTTTACCTTCGCGCAACGGCGCGAAGCATAGCGCAGCACTCGTCGCATTTCCCTGCATAAAGCTGGTCAAGTGCGCTGCCCGTCGCTAGAATTGCGCACTTTTTGATCAGAGGCGCACCAAGCGCCCGTCCGCAGCCTTGTCGTGCCCGACTGGCGGCGTCATTCAATACCGAGGTTAGACATGTCCACCACCATCGCAAAAGCCAACCCCAAGGTTGGCTTTGTTTCCCTGGGTTGCCCGAAGGCTCTGGTCGACTCCGAGCGCATCCTCACGCAACTGCGTATGGAAGGCTATGACGTTGTGTCCACGTATCAGGACGCCGACGTGGTGGTGGTCAACACCTGCGGCTTCATCGATTCGGCCAAGGCGGAATCCCTGGAAGTGATCGGCGAAGCGATCAAGGAAAACGGCAAGGTCATCGTGACCGGCTGCATGGGCGTGGAAGAAGGCAATATCCGCAACGTGCACCCGAGCGTGCTGGCGGTGACCGGTCCGCAGCAATACGAGCAGGTGGTCAACGCCGTGCACGAAGTGGTACCGCCGCGCCAGGACCACAACCCGCTGATCGACCTGGTGCCACCGCAAGGCATCAAGCTGACCCCACGCCACTACGCGTACCTGAAGATTTCCGAAGGCTGCAACCACAGCTGCAGCTTTTGCATCATCCCGTCGATGCGCGGCAAGTTGGTCAGCCGCCCGGTCGGTGACGTACTCGACGAGGCCCAGCGCCTGGTCAAGTCCGGCGTCAAAGAGTTGCTGGTGATCTCCCAGGACACCAGCGCCTACGGCGTCGACGTGAAATACCGCACGGGTTTCTGGAACGGCGCGCCGGTGAAAACCCGCATGACCGAACTCTGCGAAGCCTTGAGCAGCCTGGGTGTGTGGGTACGCTTGCACTACGTCTACCCGTACCCGCACGTGGACGAGCTGATCCCGCTGATGGCCGCCGGCAAGATCCTGCCGTACTTGGACATCCCGTTCCAGCACGCCAGCCCGAAAGTGCTCAAGGCCATGAAACGCCCGGCCTTCGAAGACAAGACCCTGGCGCGTATCAAGAACTGGCGTGAAATCTGCCCGGAGCTGATCATCCGTTCGACCTTCATCGTCGGCTTCCCCGGCGAAACCGAAGAAGACTTCCAGTACCTGCTGGACTGGTTGACCGAAGCCCAACTGGACCGCGTCGGCTGCTTCCAGTATTCGCCGGTGGAAGGTGCCCCAGCCAACCTGCTGGACCTGGCCGTGGTGCCGGACGACGTCAAGCAAGACCGCTGGGAGCGTTTCATGGCGCACCAGCAGGCCATCAGCTCGGCGCGCCTGCAACTGCGCATCGGCAAGGAAATCGAAGTGCTGATCGACGAAGTCGACGAGCAAGGCGCGGTCGGCCGTTGCTTCTTCGATGCGCCGGAAATCGACGGTAACGTGTTTATCGACGATGCCAGCGGTTTGAAGCCAGGCGACAAGGTCTGGTGCACCGTGACCGATGCCGACGAATACGACCTGTGGGCTGAAAAGCGCGACTGATCGGCAACACACCAAAAAGCCCTGCATTTGATCAAGATGTGGGGCTTTTTTAGGTCTATCGTTTGCTCATCGCCAATCATCGGCAGGGGCAGCGGGCATGCGTCGGCATTCGGTTATCCACACACCTAAAACCAGCGATTATCAAAAACTGACTGAAATCTGGGAGTCCTCGGTGCGGGCCACCCACGATTTTTTGCCGGACAGCTATATCGAACGGCTGCGCAACCTGGTGCTGACTCATTACCTGGACACGGTGATGCTGATTTGCACCAAAGACCCGCACCAACGCATCACCGGGTTTGCCGGTGTCGCCGCTGGCAAGGTCGAGATGCTGTTTATCGACCCGCAGCACCGGGGCCAGGGCCTTGGCCGGCAACTGCTGCGTTATGCGGTCGAGCATTTGCACGCCGACGAGCTGGAAGTGAACGAGCAGAATCCCCAGGCACTCGGCTTTTACCTCAAGCAAGGCTTCGAGGTGATCGGACGTACGGAGCACGATGGGCTGGGCCAACCGTATCCGTTGCTGCACATGCGTTTGCGCTCTTCTGTGGGAGCTGGCTTGTCGGATCCCACAAAAAGCCACAGCACTGAAATGGGGCCGGGATTAACCGCGCCCACACAGGTACAATAGCCGCCCCCTTTTGCTACGGCCCTTGTCATGACTGACCCCATACGCCTCTCCAAACGCCTAATCGAACTGGTCGGTTGCTCCCGTCGGGAGGCTGAGCTGTTTATCGAAGGCGGCTGGGTCTCGGTGGACGGTGAAGTGATCGACGAACCGCAGTTCAAGGTCACCACCCAGAAGGTCGAACTCGACCCGGACGCCAAGGCCACCGCGCCCGAGCCGGTGACCATCCTGCTGCACGCCCCCGCCGGCGTGGATGCCGAAACGGCCATGGTGTCGATCAGCGCCGATACCCTCTCGGAAGAACACCGCTTCGGCAAGCGCCCGCTCAAGGGCCACTTCCTGCGCCTGACCGCCAGCGCCGACCTGCAAGCCAAGGCCAGCGGCCTGCTGGTGTTTACCCAGGACTGGAAGATTCTGCGCAAGTTGACCGCCGATGCTGCCAAGATCGAGCAGGAATACGTGGTGGAAGTCGAAGGCGACATGGTTGCCCACGGCCTCAATCGCCTGAACCACGGCCTGACCTACAAAGGCAAAGAGCTGCCGGCGGTCAAAGCCAGCTGGCAGAACGAAAACCGCCTGCGTTTTGCGATGAAAAACCCGCAGCCAGGCGTGATCGCGCTGTTCTGTGAAGCGGTTGGCCTCAAAGTCATTGCCATTCGTCGTATCCGCATCGGCGGCGTGTCCATCGGCAAGGTGCCGGTTGGCCAATGGCGTTACCTGTCCGGCAAAGAAAAGTTCTAAGCCGCCGCCCTTTTTCCCGACACCGCCTCTTTTGCGCGGTGTCCTCAGTTGAATACCAGGATTGCCCACCATGATTCACAATGACGTACTGCGCAGCGTGCGCTACATGCTCGACATCAGTGACAACAAGATGGTCGAGATCATCAAGCTCGGCGGCATGGACGTAACCAAGGACGACCTGCTGACCTACCTCAAGAAAGATGAGGAAGAAGGCTTCGTGTTCTGCCCGGATGACGTCATGGCGCACTTCCTCGACGGCTTGGTGATCTTCAAGCGCGGTAAGGACGAAAGCCGTCCGCCGCAGCCGATCGAGACCCCGGTGACCAACAACATCATCCTCAAGAAGCTGCGCGTGGCCTTCGAACTGAAGGAAGATGACATGCACGCCATCCTCAAGGCCGCCGAGTTCCCGGTGTCCAAGCCTGAGCTGAGCGCGCTGTTCCGCAAGTTCGGCCACACCAACTACCGCCCGTGCGGCGACCAGTTGTTGCGCAACTTCCTCAAGGGCCTGACGCTGCGAGTTCGTGCGTAAGCCATGAGTTACAACGTCTCGCCCGTCGGCTTCGTGCGCTCCTGCTTCAAGGAGAAGTTCGCCATCCCACGCCAACCTCAGTTGGCACCTGCCGCCCGTGGCGTGCTGGAACTGGTGGCGCCGTTCGACGGTGGCGAAGCCGTACAGGGCCTGGAGCAGGTCAGCCATGTGTGGTTGCTGTTCCTGTTCCACCAGGCGCTGGAAGACAAGCCACGCCTGAAAGTGCGCCCGCCGCGCCTGGGTGGCAACACGTCCATGGGCGTGTTTGCCACCCGCGCCACCCACCGACCCAACGGCATCGGCCAGTCAGTGGTCAAGTTGGACAAAGTTGAGCCGGGCCGGCTGTGGATCTCCGGGATTGATCTGCTCGATGGCACGCCGGTGCTGGATATCAAGCCGTATGTGCCGTATGCCGACATGGTCGACACGGCGACCAACGACATCGCCAGCGCCGCGCCACAGCTGATTCCGGTGCAATGGCTCAAGACAGCGCTGCAGCAGGCACAAGGCCACGCTCAGCGCCTGGGCGAACCATTGGTGGAACTGATTGATCAGTGCCTGGCACAGGATCCACGGCCGGCGTATCAGACGCCGGGGCCGGAGCGGGAATATGGCGCGCAGTTCTGGGATGTGGATGTGCGTTGGCACTATCCCGAGCCTGGGGTGATTTGTGTACTGGAAGTACTCCCAGCCCACTGAAGAAACCGGAAACAAAATGTGGGAGCGGGCTTGCTCGCGAAAGCGGTGTATCAGTCAATAACTCTGTCGACTGACACTCCGCTTTCGCGAGCAAGCCCGCTCCCACATTTTTTAGATCTGTGTTGTTACTGACCCAGCATTACTTCTCGACGAATGCGCGTTCGATCAGGTAGTCACCTGGCTCACGCATGCGCGGCGAAACTTTCAGGCCGAAGCTGTTCAACACTTCGCTGGTTTCGTCCAGCATGCTTGGGCTGCCGCACAGCATGGCGCGGTCGTCTTCAGGGTTGATCGGCGGCAGGCCGATGTCGCTGAACAGCTTGCCGCTGCGCATCAGGTCGGTCAGGCGGCCTTCGTTTTCGAAAGGCTCGCGGGTCACGGTCGGGTAGTAGATCAACTTGTCACGCAGGGCCTCGCCGAAGAATTCGTTCTGCGGCAGGTGCTCGGTGATGAATTCGCGGTAGGCGACTTCGTTGACGTAACGCACGCCGTGGCACAGGATCACTTTTTCAAAGCGCTCGTAGGTTTCCGGGTCCTGGATTACGCTCATGAACGGAGCCAGGCCAGTACCGGTGCTGAGCAGGTACAGGTGTTTGCCCGGCTTCAAATCGTCAAGTACCAGGGTGCCTGTCGGTTTTTTGCTGATGATGATCTCGTCGCCTTCCTTCAAGTGCTGCAATTGGGAAGTCAGCGGGCCATCCGGGACCTTGATGCTGAAAAACTCCAGATGCTCTTCCCAGTTCGGGCTGGCAATGGAGTAAGCGCGCATGAGCGGGCGGCCGTTGGGCTGTTGCAGGCCGATCATCACGAACTGACCGTTCTCGAAGCGCAGGCCCGGATCGCGGGTGCACTTGAAGCTGAACAGAGTGTCGTTCCAGTGATGAACACTGAGGACACGCTCGTGGTTCATGTTGCTCATGTACGGGGGACTCCTGGAAATGGGTCTGCGCCAAAGATGGGATGCGCAATTGCACAGCATTCTAATGGCGGCGACAATATCTGTTAACTGGATTATTAAGATAAGGGTTATCGGTTATATCGATATGCGATTTACTCTCCGTCAACTGCAAGTCTTCGTCGCCGTCGCCCAGCAGGAAAGCGTCTCGCGCGCTGCTGGCCTTCTGGCCTTATCTCAATCCGCCGCCAGCACCTCGATCACCGAGCTGGAGCGCCAATCCAGCTGCCAATTATTCGACCGCGCGGGCAAACGCCTGAGCCTCAACGCCCTCGGTCATCAGCTATTGCCCCAGGCGGTTGCGCTGCTCGACCAGGCCAAGGAGATCGAGGACCTGCTCAACGGCAAGTCCGGCTTCGGTTCCCTGGCGGTGGGCGCCACCCTCACCATTGGTAATTACCTGGCGACCCTGTTGATCGGCAGCTTCATGCAGCAACACCCCGAGAGCCAGGTGAAGCTGCATGTGCAGAACACTGCGCATATCGTGCACCAGGTGGCGCACTACGAAATTGACCTGGGTCTAATCGAAGGCGACTGCAGCCACCCGGATATCGAGGTGCAAACCTGGGTGGAGGATGAGCTGGTGGTGTTTTGCGCGCCGCAGCATCACCTGGCCAAACGAGGCATGGCAACCATGGACAAGTTGACCCAAGAGGCGTGGATCCTGCGAGAACAGGGCTCAGGTACTCGCCTGACCTTTGACCAAGCCATGCGCCATCACCGTAGCGCGCTGAATATCCGCCTTGAGCTGGAGCACACTGAGGCGATCAAACGCGCGGTGGAGTCAGGATTGGGGATTGGCTGCATTTCGCGGCTGGCGCTACGCGACGCATTCCGGCGTGGCAGCCTGGTGCCGGTGGAAACCCCGGACCTGGACCTGGCCCGGCAGTTCTACTTCATCTGGCATAAACAGAAGTACCAGACCTCGGCAATGCGCGAGTTCCTGGAACTATGCCGCGCCTTCACCGCCGGGGTTCAGCGCAGCGACGAGATCGTGCTGCCGAGCATTGCCTGAGGCTTAGATCAGGATCACGGCCCAGACCAGGGTGATCATGGTCAGTGCGACGAACTGCGCAGCGCTGCCCATGTCCTTGGCGTTTTTCGACAGCGGGTGGCGGTCCAGGGAGATGCGGTCGATCGCCGCTTCCACTGCCGAGTTAAGCAATTCGACGATCAACGCCAGCAGGCAGACCGCGATCAGCAAAGCACGCTCGACCCGGCTGACATTCAGGAAAAAGCTCAACGGGATCAGGATCACGTTAAGCAACACCAACTGGCGGAACGCTGCCTCGCCAGTGAACGCCGCGCGCAGGCCATCCAGCGAATAACCCCCAGCATTGAAGATACGTTTGATACCGGTTTGACCCTTGAAAGGCGACATAGACGTTGGCAACTGAACTAAAAGGAGTGGGAAAACTAGATCACGCAAAGTCAAAAAAGCGTGAATCGGTAGCCGCTTAATGCTGCGAAATTGACTCAAGTTGTTGCAAGAGCAGCGCCGCCTGGGTGCGCGTACGCACGCCCAGCTTGCGGAAGATCGCCGTAACGTGGGCCTTGATCGTCGCTTCCGACACGCTCAACTCGTAGGCAATCTGTTTGTTCAACAAGCCTTCGCAGACCATGGTCAGCACCCGGAACTGCTGCGGTGTCAGGCTGGCAAGACCATCACGGGCGGCCTTGGCTTCGTCGGACACGTTGATTTCTTCAAACGCTTGCGGCGGCCAGGACACATCCCCATCCAGCACGGTGCGTACAGCCTTCTGGATATCTTCCATCGCACTGGACTTGGGAATGAAACCGCTGGCGCCAAACTCCTTGGAGCGCACCACCACGTCGGCTTCTTCCTGGGCAGAGACCATCACCACGGGAATCTGCGGGTATTGACCGCGCAACAACACCAAACCTGAGAAACCGTAGGCACCGGGCATGTTCAGGTCGAGCAGCACCAGGTCCCAGTCGGATTTTTCGGTGAGGCGGGCTTCCAGCTCGGCAATACTGGCCACTTCGACCAGGCGGACGTCCGGCCCAAGGCCCAAGGTCACGGCCTGGTGCAGCGCACTGCGAAACAACGGGTGGTCATCGGCTATCAGGATTTCGTATGTGGCCATTGATTAAATGATCCTGTTTTTTAGGGGTGCCCTGATCGGCGCCCAGCATGCCCAGCGTAGCCTGGAGGGTCAAGCGCTACGCCCGTGGGCATTTTAGCGGGTTGCGGGTTCGTGGTGCCATCATGCAAACGTCGTCTGGTTACACCTTCGGAATATAGGGAGCAAGACGCGCATGAACTGTGTCCGCCGGATCCAGAGGCATCTGGAACTTGGCGGCCAGGTAATGAGTACTGAAGACATCCAGGTAGGCATCCAGGACTTCACTGGCCACCCGATCATCGGCCAGTTCCAGACACAGCGCGGCGACCTCGGCGGTGCAAAAATGATCATCGCGTTTGGAACGACGCAGTTTGTAGCGCGATAGCTGCTCGGGCGCCAGGCTGAGCACCGGCAAATGCTCCAGGTAGGGGCTTTTGCGGAACATCTTGCGCGCTTCACTCCAGGTGCCATCCAGCAGGATGAACAGTGGGCGCTTGCCCTCCTCCACCTTCACTTCGCTGACAACACGCTGCGGCGCGACGAATTCGCCGGGGAACACGATATAGGGTTGCCACTGCGGGTCGGCCAGCAAGGTCAGCAGTTCAGGATCGACTTCGGTGCGCGACCAGGCGAACGCCGTGGTGTCATCAATCACATCGGCGATCAGCCACCCGGTATTGCTGGGTTTCATGGGTTCCACGTCATGCATCAGCAGGCACATCGCTGAGGTGGCGGCGACTTTTGGTCGCCAGGCACACAAGCAGTACTCAGGAATGACACGGCAGCCGGGGCAGCGCTCGGCACGCGAACCACGATTGAGGAACGGACGGACGGCACGGGCCAGGCGCTGGGTGCGCAGGCGGGACACGGCGTGGCTCATCGGATGCGCCGGTGGGACGGGTAAATCGACACGGTGAAAACTCGTGGACGGCTGAGGTGGCGGCAGTTTACCAGCGATACGCCTGGCTGTAGTGGCAAGGGCTCACCTATAATTGCGCGCCACTGAACGCACAGCGCAGTGGCTGGTCTATGCACCAGTAACCGAATCAGGAGAGTTTCATGCTGCGTTCCATGCTGCGCCTTGTCGCCCCATCCGTCGCCCTCGCGCTGGTATTGCCCGTGTGCGCCCAGGCGGCCTCGCTGCTGGAGGCCCAAATGAACCGGAAGCTGCAAAGCGTCGCGGCTGAGAGCAACAAAGACCTGCCCCGGGAAATCGACGAAAAGACCCTGGAAGTGGCCTACACCGTTGAAGGCATGCAACTGATCGATCACCTGAGCGTCTTGCCCGACCGCGCCGAACAGATGCGCGCTAATCCCAAGGCGGTGTATTTCCAACTCGGCCAGAGCGTATGCCTGAACAAGGGTTACCGTGAGCTGATGGCCAAAGGCGCGGTGATGCGTTACGAAATCACCGAGAACAAGACCAACCGCCCTGTGGCCTCGGTAAAGTTCGTGGAAGCGGATTGCCCGGCACCGACAAAAAAGAAAAAGTAACGGCTTGACCTTCGCGCGCTGCCGTCCGGTGGCGCGTACTCCCCCGCTTCAACGCCTCCCAGACAGCTAGACTCCGTACTGAGCGACCAATAAGTGGTTGCCAGCCAAGGGTTTTCCGGCCCATGATCAAGTCATCCCGCCCATTCATCCACAGTGTTTTTCATGCTGTTCTGTAACATTTTCAGGGCAAAAGAAGGTTGCCCCCCGCGGCAAACAGCGACACAAGCAGTGTCGTAGCCTCCGGCGAAGGTGCCCTGCAAGAAGGAGAAGTTGAATGCCTTACGAACCGAATGACCGCCTGCTCCGACATTTCGAAGAACACGGCACCGACCTCACCCAGCAGGTCGACGCACAACTCCAGCTGATCGCCCCCAACAGCCCGAATATCCCCCTGTATCGCGACATGATCCTCACCGTGCTGCGCATGGCCCAGGACGACCGCAACCGCTGGAACGCCAAGATCACCCTGCAAGCCATCCGCGAACTGGACAATGCTTTCCGCGTGCTCGAACAGTTCAAGGGTCGCCGCAAGGTGACGGTGTTCGGCTCGGCACGCACCCCGGTGGAAAGCCCCCTGTATGCACTGGCCCGTGAAGTCGGCGCGGCACTGGCGCGTTCGGACCTGATGGTGATCACCGGCGGCGGTGGCGGCATCATGGCCGCCGCCCACGAAGGCGCGGGCCTGGAACACAGCCTGGGGTTCAATATCACCCTGCCATTTGAACAGCATGCCAACCCAACCATCGATGGGACAGAGAATCTGCTGTCCTTCCACTTCTTCTTTACCCGCAAGTTGTTCTTCGTCAAGGAAGCCGATGCCCTGGTGTTGTGCCCAGGCGGTTTCGGTACCCTGGATGAAGCACTGGAAGTGCTGACGCTGATTCAGACCGGCAAGAGCCCGCTGGTCCCGGTGGTGCTGCTGGACGCGCCAGGCGGCGGATTCTGGCAAGGCGCCCTGGACTTCATCCGCAACCAGTTGGAAGCCAACCGCTACATTCTGCCCACCGACCTCAAGCTCATACGACTGGTTTACAGCGCCGAAGAGGCTGTGGACGAGATCAACCAGTTTTATGCCAACTTCCACTCCACCCGCTGGCTGAAGCGCGAGTTTGTGGTGCGCATGAATCACCCGCTCAGTGAACAGGCATTGGCCCATTTGCAAGGCGAGTTCGCCAGCCTGCGACTGAGTGGAGAGTTCCGACAGCTCGCGTATACCGGCGAGGAACATGATGAGCCGAGGTTCAGCCATTTGACGCGGTTGGTGTTCAACTTCAACGGGCGCGACCAGGGCCGGTTGCGGGAGTTGGTGGATTACATCAATTTGCCGGAGAACTGGGCACAGGCCCAGGGCAAGGCGCAGCAGCGAGTGGCGCCGGAGCCGGCGTGATTTTTTGAGGGCAAAAAAAAGACCCACTATTTTCATAGTGGGTCTTTTGTTTGTTCAGAAGCTCAATCATCGATGTCCCGGCCGCTCAACAAGCGGCTGATCATCTCCATCGAAAACCCGCGATAGCTGAGGAATCGTCCCTGCTTCGCTCGTTCCCTGGCATCAATCGGAAGATGACCAGAGAACTTGCGCCGCCAGGTGTCCTCCAACTGCGCCTGCCAACTGATCCCGCACTCGCGCAGGGCAAGATCGATATCAGCGCGTTGCAGGCCACGCTGGCTCAGCTCTTCGCGAATACGCGCCGGGCCGTAGCCGGAGCGGGCTCGGTAGGAGATAAAACTTTCGAGGTATCGGGCTTCGGAAAGCAGCCCCTCTTCCGTCAGGCGGTCGAGGGCGGTTTCGATCATCTCGGGCTCTGCGCCGCGCTGACGCAATTTACGCGTCAGCTCGACTCGACCATGCTCGCGGCGAGCGAGCAGGTCCATTGCAGTGCGCCGAACGGCGACGAGTGTATCCAGCACAACTGTCATCGTGTGCTTCAGATGTCGGTGTCAGCTTCTTCCACTTCTTCAACCGGCTCGCGATTGGCGGCAGCTTTCACGTCTGGAGCGGCAGTCAGCAGCTTGTCGCGGATCTGCTTTTCAAGCGTGGCAGCGATATCCGGGTTGTCTGCCAGGAACTTGGCCGAGTTGGCCTTGCCTTGGCCGATCTTGCTGCCGTTGTAGGCATACCATGCACCGGATTTCTCGACGAAACCGTGCAGCACACCCAGGTCGATCATCTCGCCGTTCAGGTAGATGCCCTTGCCGTAGAGAATCTGGAACTCGGCCTGGCGGAAAGGCGGGGCCACTTTGTTCTTCACGACTTTAACGCGGGTTTCACTACCTACAACCTCGTCACCTTCTTTCACCGCGCCGGTACGGCGGATGTCCAAACGGACCGAAGCGTAGAACTTCAGCGCGTTACCACCGGTGGTGGTTTCCGGGCTGCCGAACATCACGCCGATCTTCATACGGATCTGGTTGATAAAGATCACCAGGCAGTTGGCGTTCTTGATGTTACCGGTGATTTTACGCAGCGCCTGGGACATCAGACGGGCTTGCAGGCCCACGTGCATGTCACCCATTTCGCCTTCGATTTCAGCCTTGGGCACCAGGGCGGCCACGGAGTCGACCACGATCACGTCGATGGCGTTGGAGCGCACCAGCATGTCGGTGATTTCCAGGGCTTGCTCACCGGTGTCCGGCTGGGAAACCAGCAGGTCGTCAACGTTGACGCCCAATTTGCCGGCGTACTCAGGGTCCAGGGCGTGCTCGGCGTCGACGAACGCACAGGTGGCGCCCATTTTCTGCGCCTGGGCAATCACCGACAGGGTCAGGGTGGTTTTACCGGAAGATTCAGGACCGTAGATTTCAACGATACGGCCTTTTGGCAGGCCGCCAATGCCGAGCGCGATATCCAGACCCAGAGAGCCCGTGGAAATAGCCGGGATCGCCTGACGGTCGTGATCGCCCATACGCATTACGGCACCCTTGCCGAATTGACGTTCGATCTGACCCAGGGCCGCAGCCAAGGCTTTCTTCTTGTTGTCGTCCATTAAAGTCCTCACGTAATCAATAAGGCCGGGGCGGCCAACACCTGTATAAGTAGACAGTATTGTTCCACAAAGATCGGAGATCGCCTACCCCTGATTTTCTATTTCTGCTGCAGCTCGTCGCAACAAGCCCTCTAGCGCGGCCTTTACCGTTTGTCGGCGGACCTCGTCGCGGTTGCCAGGGAAGTGCTGCAGCTCAGCCGTCAGCTCATCGCCCACGCCAAAGGCCAGCCATACCGTACCCACCGGTTTGTCCGGCGAACCACCGTCCGGCCCTGCCACACCACTGACGGCGACAGCAAACCGCGCCAGGCTTTTTTCCTGGGCGCCACGGACCATTGCCTCCACCACTTCCTGGCTGACGGCCCCGACTTTTGCAAACAATGTCTCCGGCACATTCAATTGCCGGGTCTTCTGCCGATTGGAATAGGTGACATAGCCCGCCTCGAACCAGGCTGAGCTGCCCGGAATTCGCGTAATGGCCTCCGCGATACCGCCGCCGGTGCAGGACTCGGCCGTGGTGACATGGGCGTTGAGCACCTGCAGGCGGCGGCCCAGTTCGGCAGCCAGTTGAGTGATTTCCTTCACGGTTGTCTCCAGTCGTGGGCGGGGGTTCGCCTACCCTACAGGAGACAATCTCACACGCAAGTGACGGACTGTCTCAAGACACTAACGGGCGACGGCTCGCACATACGCCTGGCTGGCACGCAAGGCAATCAGGGCGCTGTCGCCGTCGTCGGTGATGCGGATAATTCGCTGAGCATGCGCTGGGTCAAGTCGGGCTCGCGGGGCTGCATGAACCACGCTGCCGGCGGCGGTGGCGGCCGGCATTGGGCAGCCACTGGAAGCGTCGAGAAGGACTGACAGCCGCACATCAGCAGTGGCAATGCGGTCACGCAAAGCTGCTTGAGTACGTTGGGCATCGCTCAACTCCCGGGCATGTTGTTGGTCGATGGCACTGAGCTGTTGCTCAAGGGCCAGCCACTTGTCTTGTTCGGCCTGCTGTTGCTGCAGGGCTGCCTGGGTCTGTATTGCTGACAAGTGTTCAATCTGCGCCCCGTACCGCCACGCCTGCACCTGCCAGACAACAGCCAACAGCACGCATACGCCAAGCACACCTAGGAAACGCATAGCACCGCCTTGGCCCGCGCCCACAACTGCAAACGGTCCTCCAGGCCATTGAGCCCGCCGTTGATACGCCGGGTGATGGTGGTGAACTGGTCCTTGTCGGCGAGTTCATTCAAGCCATTGCTTTGCCAGAACCAGGCGGCGGATTCACAAGCCCATTGCGGTTGCTCCAGTAATTCGGGTTGTCGCAGCAAGCGATCATCGCCGAACAGCACCTCGCTGCAGGCCAGGTAGTTGCGGCGACCGGTGATCTGGATCAGCCCCCGGCCCCTGTACTTCTGGCCGTCGCCGTCCGCTTCAGGGGTGTTGCCCAGGCGTGCGGCCAGGGTGCCGGTGTCGTACTTGCTCAAATAAGTATCGCTGCCGAGTTCGCGCACGTAGCGCAGTTCGCCGGACTCGTGGCCGATCTGCGCGAGAAAAGCAGCAGCGCGCAGTACGCTGTTGATTTCGTACCGAACAAAAGTCGCATTCAGCGCGGTTGAAAAAAGGCCCGCCATACGGCGAGCGCCTGGCATGATTTGAATCAATTGAGGCTGCGTTATCAACACCACAGTCACCTTGAAAGCCCCCCTAGGTAGACAAACCAACGTCCGTGTTGGAACTGCGATAGGCACTGACCATTCCAGCCAGGTGCAACGAACTCGCGCCCCCAGTGATTAAGAAGATCACCCAGGTACGCCAATTCGCCAGGTCGTCCTTGTGCCACCAACTGGCGATCACCGCCCCAACGAGGCCCGCAATCAACAATTCGAACCTGTCGATCTTGTCGAGCAGGCGCTGTAAATACTCCATGCGCTCGACTCCGTGGGGCATGACTTGAATTGGAACGGCCCCAGCAGCACTCCCAGCTCGGAGCAATGGGTGTGGTGGAGCCGAAAACGAAAAGGCCCCGATCATGTCGAGGCCCTGAATAGGTGCGCGGTCTTTCCCGCAGTCAGCCAAAGATCAGCCCAGCGTCGACGCCCCAATGCATCGATCTCGCCAATCCAGTCTCGCGCCACTCTGGAAGTCTGGTGTGAACAGAGCGCACGGGCTTCCGGTTTTTTTCCGTAGCGCTGCACTACCGGCTTATCAGCGTCCAGGCATCCCCCGAAGGGCCACCCTGGCTGTGGCGAGCCTGAATCAGAAATGAAAAAGCCCAGCGCGACGGCTGGGCTCTATTACGCAAGGAGATAGAAGATCATGGAGTCCAGTAAGCAATCTTGCCGCTTGCACCAACAGCTACAAAATTGCCGTTGCCGTAGGCGACGCTCCGGATATCGGCTCCTGCGAAAGTGTTGGCTTGCTGAACCCAGCCGATCCCATCCTCGGAAACGGCTGTCTTGCCGCCGTCGCCGACAGCTACATACTTGCCATTACCGTAAGCAATATCGCGGATGATGGTTCCACCGAAACTGGTATCTCCTACAGCAGTCCAGGTAAGCCCATCGGATGAATATGCCATCTTGCCATCCGCACCAACGATAAACATTTTCCCGTTGCAAAGCTTCATGGAAAGGATGGTGCTAGTGCCGAAGGTGCTGGTTCTGGTCGCGAATGATTGCGAATCATTCGTCGCCATCTTCACAGCGCTAAGCAGCTTCCCATTCGATCCCGCAACCAACACAAAAACGCCAATGACGTTGACGCAGTACACAGTCTCGCCAGAAGTGAAGGTCGTAGTGCGCTCCACCTGGCCTGACCAATCGCCATAACGGGAAAAGACTTTACCGTTAGACCCAACCAGTATCCAGGTCGTGTTGCTGCCGTTAATTGGTTGATAATACACAACGCCTTGCAAGTCTCCGGACGCGCGAACAGTTGCCGTAATGTCTGTCCAAGCCCTTTCAGGGCGTGCTGTGCTGCCGTAGACCACATTGCCGGATTGAGAAAGGGCTTGAAGCTGTGTCCCAAGACCGTTCCAGTACAGGTCGTTGAGGACCTTTCCGCTATCAGAGGTGACGACGTCCTTAAGCTTGGTCCACGCTGTACCAGTCGCGCCTCCGCTGACAACCTGAGTGGTTGTGGGAAGACCGTTGCCACCAGCCGCATAAAACTTGCCGTCCGCAAAAACCACGCGCCTAAGCATGCCGGTGTTATCCACCGGTTGTACTTGAGTCCAAAGATCTTGCAAGGTTTGAGACGCTGAATTTGCGTTTTCCATTTTAAACTCCGTTACTGAGCTGATTTAAGTTCAGGCCTCTATATTGGGCGTATGGCGCTCATGGGCGATTGCTCGAGGCTCGCGGCCTTCACATGATTCAGCGTCCCACATCGGGAACATTTGATCTGGAGCTCTGTAAACCCACCCGTACGGGCGAGAAGTCTTTTGCAGTTACCGCATCTGAATTCTTTCAACATCTGCAAATTCCTTTTACTGAACCACCTTTTCCGTGTGATTGAGTAGGAAGCGGCGTTACATTCGCCGCCCTCTCACACCCACCTACACACAGGTCCTTAGACGGCGGCATGCCTGCGGGATCTTTGAGCAAAGACAGTCCGAGGTAGAAGTTCTGGGTGAAGGATACAATCCAACTGTCATAGTCCGTTTCCGCACTGCTGAGCACGGAAGGGGCCGCGACAAGCGCAGTGGGCAAGTCGCATTGCTCGGGCGGCAAGCCCCAGCGGTTATCCAGGGCCAAATCCATCAGTCGGCTGGCCAGGTCGCAGGCGTCAAAGGGCGTCGAGCCACTGACGACCGTGGCCTTGAGTGAAACCGACAAGACATGCGCCTTGCGCCCGGCAAGGGAGCGAACGCCCGGGCCATTGCGCTCCACGCTGATCAAAATGCCGGTTTTGTCGCCCGTGTCGGAGAAGTCATGGTGATTACCGACCCGTAGTTGTGGGAACGCGCGCTTCAGCGCGTCCCCGATTGCCATGGGCAGTTGGGAAGGTTTTTCGAGAAGTGTCATCTGCTTGCATCCTTGCAGCGCTTACTGCTGATCCGGGCGAGAGTTCGAGGCCTGGTTGACCCCGATGCGCTTGGCCGCCCAGCGTTCATAAAGGCCGATGGCCACGTCCGCGCCGGCCATGGCGGTCAGGCAACCAATGGCGCCCGCAGTCCAGATCGACATGCCGGCGGCGTAGCACAGCATCAATGCCGATACCCCGCAGACCATGCACGCCCCGGACCGCAGGGCCAGGCGCCGGATCAGCGACCAACCACGGGCGCCCTCCTTATCGGCGCGCCACATTTCGCCGGATACACCGCCGATCAGCGCCAGTACGATTACCAGCCAGATAGGCATTTCCGCTAACGCTTGCTGCTCGTTTGTCATGTCACGCCTCCTGGCTGAGCACTACCGGCATGGGGCCGGCTCTTGGGTAAATCCATGTGTAGGTAGGCATTCCAAAAAGCCCGGTTGCCCAGGCTTTTCAGTAATGCGGTCCAAACTCGATCTTTCGGCGCTACTGGCGCGGTACGGATCTTTCCTCGATGTTTTTCCGACCACGATCCCTGTCTGCCGGATAACTGCTTTTGGTGCTTTACGCTGCACACCCGGGTCAGTTGCCAACCCTTTGAACCGTTAAGGCCGGTTCATCGCTGCCTGTTTGTTAAGCGGTGAAACTAAAGAGCGTCGGCATCCTTGCCGGTGTTGCTGGCATCCTTGCCATCGCTCGGATGGCGTCCTTGCCGGTGCTGCGTGACTTCCTTGTGTTGACTGGCAGCATCCTTGCCGCCTCCACCAGACCTTGTTGGCTGGCTTGAGATGAAGAATATGCATGTATGCATATACAGTCAATGCACAAATGCATTTATTTTCAGCGCGCAAATGCACAAACGCATTTACGTCCTTGTGGACAGCGGGTTTGGTGGTTTTTTCCAGGCGAAAAAAAGCCCGCTCGTTGGCGGGCTTTGTCTTACAGAAGAAGGTTAACGGGCGTACATACCCCACCAGAACACATGACCCAGGATGCTGATCTGCTCATCCTGGATATCCTGGAAGCTGTAGTCCTCATCCGGGTGCTCATCGCGATTGAAACTGCGCAGGCGAATCCCGGAAGGCAGGCGGTAGAGCTGTTTCACCCGCAATTGGCCGTTGTGGTTGATGGCATACAAGTCACCATCGACGATGTCACCAATGCCACTTTTGCCCGCATTCACCCCGACCGTCGCGCCATCGCGCAGCACCGGCAACATGCTGTTGCCGCGTACCGTCACGCACTTGGCCTGGTCGAACTGCACACCGTTATGCCGCAGGCTGCGCTTGCCGAACCGCAGGCTGGCTTTCTCGCTTTCCTCGATGACGAATCTTCCTGATCCAGCAGCCAATTCAACCTCGCGCAGAAAGGGGATCGACACCTCGTCATCATTAACGGGCGTGTCGTCGTCCCACAGGCTTATGTCCTTGAGTTCCGAATGCATCGGGTCGCGCCCGTCCTCCCGCGAAACGCCCACCGCCACGCGCCCGCGCAGTTGGTCGGTGCTCACGCGGAAGTACTCGGCGATGCGGGAAATGTGCTTGTCCGACGGATCAACGATCTTGCCGCTGAGGATCCGGGACAGCGTGGATTGAGGCACGCCGGTACGCCGGTGAAGCTCCGTGGGGGAGATCCGGTCGCGGTCCAGCAGTTCGCGTAAGACGATAGAAACGTTGCGTTTTTGCATAACGGGGATAGTGACGGGAGATTTCGGGGTTGGCAAATGCTAATTTGCATTATTTATGCATAATCGATGCATTTCTTGGGCCCTTTTAAGTGTGGTGATGCGGACTGCGAACCGCAGACCTCGCGTGTTAACCTTGCGCCCATCGCAAAATCGCAGGGCGGAATGCCCCACCTTTGCTCCACTCCTTTCAACGAATTTGCCTACGACCCAATGAGTAAAACCACTTCAGACCTGTCCTCCCACACCCCAATGATGCAGCAGTATGGGCTGGAAATGGTCTAGAACCACGCCATACGCGGGTTTCAGTGCAGTGCTGTCTAAAACTCTACTTTCATTTAGCGCCCTTTACACCCAATAAATGCGTGCTAGGTTGAGGTAGTTTTAGACAGGCATAACGACGATGAACGACACTCAAAAACTTGTAGAGATGAGCCTCCCGCCGCTGATCCAGAGCCGGGCAACGTCCCACCTCGAACGCATCGCCAGGGCGTCCGACAATAAGTCTCGTACGCTAGCGGGAGAGCGTGCTGCCGGGTTCGTCGAAGGGCTTGAAGCAGCACGCGCTCTGACGCCGGCCACGATAGAGGCGTTATTCCTGATTTTCGATGACGCTACGGATTCACATCCTGCGCGGTGAGCCCTCTTCCCATCAGGGTTTACCAGTTCATGATCGCCAGCTCGCCCGTCACAGCCGCCCTCCCTTTCCGGGGATTGGCGGTGCTGTAACGAATATCCATCGTTTCCAAGCGGAAACCATCGAACACCCGCCGGATACCTGGGTGATCATTGATGCTTACCATGACCTTGCCCTTGCAAGTCCGCATGAAGTCGGCCATCCGCTCGTACTCCTCGAAACCAAATTCCCCGCCGTACCCAGCTGTCTGCCAGTAAGGCGGATCCATATAGTGAAAGGTGTGAGGCCGATCGTATTTTTCGGCGCACTTCAGCCAGGGCAGGTTCTCAATGTAGGTTCCGGCAAGGCGCTGCCAGGCTTGCGATAAACTTTCCTCGATCCGTAGCAAGTTGATAGGCCGGCCGGTGGTTGCGGTGCCGAACGTCTGCCCTGTGGCTTTTGCGCCAAAGGCGTGATGCTGGAGATAGAAGAACCGCGCGGCTCTCTGAATATCCGTCAGCGTCTCGGGGGCCGTCATCTTTTGCCACTCGAAAATCTGCCGGGAGCTGAGCGCCCACTTGAACTGGCGCACGAACTCCTCCAGGTGGTGCTGGACGACGCGGTACAGGTTCACCAGGTCGCCGTTGAGATCGTTCAAAACCTCGACTTTTGCAGGTTCGTCTCGTTTGAAGTAAAGCGCTGCGCCACCGGCGAATGCCTCGACGTAGCATTCGTGATCTGGGAACAGCGCCAGCAGGCGCTTCGAAAGACGGCGCTTGCCGCCCATCCATGGAACGATTGGGTTTGTCATTTGCGATCCTTCGCGATTGATGTGAATTGAGAAATGCTAATTTTTTAGAACAGCGATTTAGGTCATGCCAGTGCCCGCCGCACGCCTTCGGCCAGCACCGCCTCCGGGTAGGCATATCCAGCATTCTCATGATGAATGATCGCCTTGACGAAGCCAGCCATCACCGCCGGTCGGGTCAGGTCAGGTCAACCTCAGCACCTGGCCCGGTTCCGGTGTTCGCCTCGACGGCACGCACGTAGGCGTCGGTGTCGTTCTCCGCCGACGGCGCGCACCGGCTTATGATCGCCTTCACCGTCTTCAAGCCTGGGATGCCGCATAGGAAACGCTCAAGGCCTTTAATATCAAGGCCTTAAGCCTGAAAGTACCCTCCAAAAACACCATCTTTTGCGACTCTTCTAAACCCAATAAACATTGGTCCAAACGGTTGCGTTTTGGGGAAGATTTCCCCAGGGCAAATACCGCCACGGCGTCCTGCCGACGAACACCACTCCCAAATACGCAACACCTCGATTACTGTACACGCATACAGTATTTGAGTTTCGAAATATGAACGTTGACATGGATACCGATGACTGGCTCGGGTGCCCCACGCCCCTCGAAATGTACCAGCACCAATGCGCGCTTTTGGAGGACGAACTCATCCAGACCGAATCGATGTTGCGAAAGGCCCGCGCCAATGTGGCCGGCCTGGTGCAGATGAACGACTTGTTGGCTACCGAAAAGGCTTCGGCAGAGATGGCGCTGAAAGAGGCGCTTGATCGCATATCAGCCATGAGCAATGAAACATCTGACAATCAGAGCTTTCGCCCCGTCGACCTGATCACCCAACAGCGCGACCACCTATTCACGGAGAATCAACGGTTGCTTATGGAGTTGAAAGTACTCCGGGGGCCACTGCCCTGACGTACGCCTGGCATGCCCGTAGCGCGATCAGTCCTTGGTCACCGGAGTCGGTGATGGCGATAATTCGTTGAGCATGCGCTGGGTCAAGTTGGGCTCGACGGGCTGCATGAACCACGCCGATGGCGCCGGGGGCGGCAGGCACGTCGCAGCCACTGACTGAATCCGTAGAGTCGAGGAGGACTGACAGCCGCACATCAGAAGTGGCAAGGCGATCGCGCAGAGCAGCCTGTTTGCGTTGTTCATTGGAAAGTTCTCGGGTGTGTTGTTGGTCCTGGCCGGCGAGCTGCTGCTCAAGGCTCAGGCGCTTATCCTGCTCAGCATTTTGCTGACGCCAAGCCTCACCTGTGATTGTGTCCAGGTCCCTCTGGTGTTCGGCGCCCTGCTCCGCAAGCTGCTCAGCCAACCGCTTGCCCATGCGCCAGTCCTGCACCTGCCACGCCGCGCCGGCGGCACCGGCCATCAGCACCAGGATCAGCACCGCGAGCCCGGCCAGCTTCTGCACCGGCGTCATGCCAGCGCCCGCCGCACACCTTCAGCCAGCACCGCGTCTGGATAGGCATACCCAGCATTCTCATGATGAATGATCGCCTTGACGAAGCCAGCCATTACCGCCGGCCGGGTCAGGTCAACCTCAGCACCTGGCCGGGTGCCGGTGTTCGCCTCGACGGCGCGCACGTAGGCGTCGGTGTCGTTCTCCGCCGACGGGGCCCACCGGCTTATGATCGCCTTCACCGTCTTCAGGCCGTGCTTGCGCTGGTAGGTCAGCAGCAATTTCCCCAGGGCACGGATGCCGTTCTCCGCCGTATCGAAGCGAGCAAAGCGCTTCTCGACGGCAGGATCTGGCTTGAGCTGGCCCTGCCATTGATTGGCCGGGCTGTAGTCGATGTTGCCGGGGTTTCGGTTGCGCACCCCGCGGGTTTCGGCATTCGGCATACTTTTCTCCAGACGAAAAAAAACCGCTCAAGGCGGCTGGTGTGTTCTTTACCGGTTCAGGCTGGCTGAACTGGTCGCTTGCTCATGTCGGGGAAGTCGGGATTGTCTACTGTCCACTTGCGCAGGGCGCGCCAGTACAGCTTCCAGTCTTCTATGGAGCCAAGGATGCCTTCCTCGCCAAAGTCGATTGCTGTAACCGTCTGCTGGGCGATCGGCATTTGTTCTTCACGCCAGGCATTTTCCACCACACTCAGCTTAGCGATCAGCGTTTCCTGGGTAATTGCCCAGGTGCCATCGGCTTGGGCCGTGTAGTCCATGCTGTTATCGCCTTGTGGCCGCTCCCCTTCCATCTCGATCCAGCCTTCGTCCGGGCCTTTGTCTGTCTCGTCACCCTCGAAGAAGTTCGAGCCCACCATTGCATAAAATCGGATCATCAGATGGCCCCCTTAAGTTTCCAGACCTTTACGCGCACTGGCGCGGTGGTCAGCACTGCGCCGCTATAACCGTGACCGCCACCTGCTGAAGCACTGGGCAATGCAACCCCGCTCGCACCAGCCTGGCAGATGATCTTGTCTGTCGGCAGGATCTGCTGTGCATAGGCGCCGTAGGATGCGCCGCCGGTGCCTGCGTTGCCGTCAAGCCTTGGCTCTGACCAAATGCCACCGATGAGAATTTCCAGCACCGTGATTACATGGAACCCTGGAAACGGGTTGTCGGACGTGAATCTCGACGCCGTAACGATGTTCCCAGGTGCTGCGGCAGTACCACCATTGGGATAGATGATTGCGAAGTCGGCTACCGATGAGTCCAGCTTCGAAGAAATATTCGTACCCATCACTGTCAACTGCGCGCTTAGGCTTCCACCCGTATACAGGTTAGAAGTAATGTCGCCCGTAGAGCTGATTGACCTGCCAACGCTGAGCGTGATGCCGGCGGCGGTCACAAGAACGCCAGCCTTGGTGATCGTAACTAACGGGCCTGCTCCAGACTGCCCATACCCTGCTGAAAAATTGATGTTGCCTGATGGCTCACAGTAAATAACCCCGCGCGTGGCGGTACTACCAGACTCATTGAACCAAAGGTGAGAGTTTCCTCCGGCGGCGCCGGCCCTGATGTAAACGTTACCTCCGCTGGCAATAACGTTCGCGCCAAACTGAGCAGAGCCGGCAGCGTCCAACAGCAACCGCACAATGCCTCGGGCGTCGTCGATTATTCGGACACTGCTGTCGGTGGCATGGGTTAGTCGAACCATTGCCGTTGAGTTGGGATCGGTGACCCCCTCCCTGCGCAAGAGAACGCCGCCAGCACCGCCAACCTGAAGGGCATCTTTGAAGCGCGGCACACCTGCGGATACAGAATCAACGGTCGCCAGGAAAAGGTTTGCATTTCCCAGCTTGTCAGCCTCGGTCTTCGCCCGATCGGCTTGTGTCAGTGCATTGAACGCAGAGGTAGCCGCATTGGTCTCAGACTGTGCAGCTGCGTTCCTGGATGCCGTTGCAGACGTCGCAGCACCGCTAGCGGTGGTCGCCGAGACGCCAGCATTGGTTTCCGATGTTTTGGACTTTGTCTCGGATGCCTTGGCGTTGGTTTCTGAAGCCTTCGCCGCGGCGGCTGAGGCCTGTGCATTGGCCACTTCCTGATCCAGATCTTTGAACTGATCAGTGATGGCGCGCAGTCGATCCGCTGACTCTTTGACGTAGCCCTGCATCGGAGCAATGGTGTACACACCCGCAGCAGCTGTAGCCCCCTGGTAGTTTGGGGCGATAGAAATCGCCGTATTGCTCGCGATGTTGGTGACCTCGTACCACAGGCCATCCGGCCCCCTGAAACCATCGCCCACACGCGAGTTAGCGATGAACGCCGTGCCTGCGCCAATAACTGCGTTACTGCCGGCTGTAACGGCAACAGTTCCTGTCTTGTACCAGGCCATCTAAGCCTCCTAAGAAATTGGCTTTGCAAACATTAGCGGGAGAAAGAAACTTGAACCGTTGAAGTCGCCGATGTTTTGCAGCTGTGCAACTATTCGGTTGTTTGCATAATCCCAATAACAAGAAAGCAGCGAGAACGTATCCCCTCCGGGGATATTCATCGCTATGTTATTAATCAGCATGTAGTTCCCTGTATTTAAGGGAACACTCGCATAGAAGGTATATATCCAACGCCCTACAGATGGATTTGCTGCGCCACCATAAGCCCAGCCGGTAACGACGTCTGTGAACTGAGCACAAGGCGTTCCATTATCGAATAGTTGTTTTGCTCCTCCATCCCATAACCTGAGTCCATATTGTGCGGTTGGAGTGGACTCATAGGCGGCAACAAAAAACGAGCCAGAGCCACCGCTCGCCCCGTTGATAAAACCCGTCCAATTGCCAGGGGAGCCCTTCAGGCTTACCCATTGAAAGCCACCAGTTGAGGGCCTGACAAAAATTAACGGCGGCTCTTGCGACGTGACGACCGATGGAAAGTCACCGCCAGACGGCCCATAAATCCCTTTGTGTATTACAACCAGCCGTGAAAACTCAGAGTCAAGCGTCACAACATCTGAGTTATTCGTAAAAGTTAGTCCATAAGACATTATCTGTACCTGAATACTAGAAGTCGCTGAACTGATACCCCTATCCGGCCGGTTGGCATATTTCTGTTCCTAAACCAAACTTGAACCCCACCCGTAAGCATCTGCACATCGAACTGAGACAAACTTGCGTCTTGGCCGGACGGGTCCCCTGAGTACTGCCCATTAGGCAAACATATACCGATGTGAGTAGAGGGATTCACGCCAGGTATGGAAACAAAGGTACTCACGCCCGCCGTGCCAATGAGTGCTGAATAAACAACCCTCACGGTGAATGAGTTCTCATCCAATTCAAGGAGGCCCGTAGGCCCCCATATTCTGATTCCTCCGATCATGCTGTCAGATCCCCTAGCTGCACCCGCTTGACGTTGTTTTCGTCGTACACCTTGATTGCACGATTGGTCATCGTCAGGCGACCACCACCAGGCGCCGGGCCGTTAAACTCCAGGTTGCCAGCTTTATCGAGGCGCCATCCTTGAACACCGGCGACATAGTTGTCGGACTGCAGCGCCTCTCCAATCTTCAGCATGGTGATGCTGCCGTCCTGGATGAACGCCGACCGCATGAACACCTGTCCATTTTGTACGGTGAATGGTGTGAACACCTGCCCACCCGCTAGCGTGCCAACAATGGCGAAGCGGTCTGCGCTCACAAGGAACTGACTTTGAACAACGCCATCCTCCTCCTCGATGCCAAGTGCAATACCTGCCGCAACCAGTTGGCCGTTAGAGTTGACCTGCATCTTCACCGACCACATCGTGGACAACTTGCCTTCAGTGTCGGCCTGGGCCTGGCTGACGGTCTGGATATCAGCCGTGTTATCACCGATCTTCACACCGATCTGCTGAATAGCCAGGGCCGTGGCCTGACGGTCAGTGACCACAACGCTTTCGAGCTCGGTCACAGCTCCACTGACATCGCCCACATCGGCGGCCAACTCAGTCGTACGCTGCACCATTGCCGCGTTCTTCGTGGCCTGCGTTTTCACCTCCTCCGCAAAGCTGGCCTTGGCGTTAAAGCCCTGGAGCGCATCCGCAAGCTCGCCCTCGCCGTTGTCATCCCTATACGCCGCCTGCAGGACCTGAAGGCTCGACGCCGAGGCCGTCACCACACCGTCAAGCTTGGTGATATCGGCGGTGTTGGTGGAGACCTGCTGAGCCAGGCCGTTCGCAGTCTCTACCGACTGGCCAACATCGAGCCAGTAGGTGGTGTTCGGCGGCGGCTGGTTCTTCGGTACAGCCTGGGCGGCCTGGTAGATTCGACTGCCCTCTACAACCATCTGTCCTTTGAGGTAGGTGGCATCCTTGTTGTAGGGCTTCAACCCACCAAGCGCGGTGATCTGATCCTGCAGGCCCGGGATCTTGTCGATCTGGCTCACGATGTCCTGACCAAGCTCGGTCCGGCCAATCTTGCCGGCGACCAGGTCAAGAACCGGGCCAGCATCGGAGCTGGCCCTGCCCATCACTCCGTTACCCACCGGATAAAACGGACCGATGTTGCCAGTCCGGTCCACAAGGCGAGCCCAGAAGAACAACGTTGCACCCGCCAGCAGTTGCTGCATGCGGTAATCGGCCTGCGGATACGCCAGGTCGGCCAGCTTGGAGGCTGCCGCCAAGTTGTTCGCCGTGCCATACCACAGCTCGGTTCGCTGGGTGTCCTCGGCGCCGGACGGGAAACCCCACTTGATGCCGATGCCGAACAGCTCGCTGGTGGTGGTCAAGAACGCCACCGCCGGCGGCAGGCCAACCTTCCCTTCAAGGTTGGTCAACGCTGACGTGGTCGGGATCGACGAAACGTTGAGAGCGCTGACCGCCCGAACCCGGGCCATGTACTGCCCGGAGTAGATCCCGCGCACATCGACCATTTGCTCAGGGGTGCGCGGCAAGGTGATCCACTCGCGCGCGCCCCACTTCCATTCGACGTCATAAGCCACAGCGCCTGGCGCAGCGTCCCATGCGATAGACATGATCGTCACAGCAATGCCCTGCTCGATCACCACATTCTGGCTAAGCATGACGCGCGCCGGCGCTTCCTGGCTGCCTGCCGGAATGCCGGTGATCGGACGGATGTCGACCACGGCGCCATTGTCGATAGCGTCAAACTTGCTCGGGTCGTGCTGGATAACTTCGAATTGGAACTGGTGCCACTCCGGCCGCGTCACGTTGCGGACGTAGAACTGCATCAGCTTCAGGTCTTCATAGTCCAGAATCCACCCGGCTTCCGCCTGGGGCTGCTCGCTGAAATCTGCCATCAGCGTCACGGCCCGGCCGGAGACCGACTTGACCACCCGCCCCTCTGACTTTCCGCTTGGCAGGTTGACCATCAGCCGTGCGCCCACCGGCACCACGGTATCGCGGTCTAGCGTGACCACGCGGCCCGCAGCTGCCGAGATCCTGCCGCCGTTGTTGCGGCCAACCAGCATGGGGTCAGCCACAGCGATCACTTGCCCAGGCTTAGGGATATCCCCGTCGAGCCCGACGCGAAAGACGGCGCCCTGGGTTTGCAGTTTCTCTGTGAGCGCCGCCCACTGTCCGGCGCGCTGGGCCTGGCCAAGGGATGTGCAACCAATGGCATCAATCGACGTTTCGCGCACAATCCCGCCAAGCTCGACCATTGCCTCATCGTCGAAGACCGGCTCTTTGTCGGTCTCGAAGCCCTGGTCTGGATTGTCCCACGACACCGTGTAAAGACTGTGTCGGTCGCGCGCGCGGGTGCCTTCGTACTTGATGGCGCCCGAGTTGAGGATCTGTGTTTGGTTGTAGGTGTATACCGGATCGCCCGGCATATCGGCATTGACTACGATCTGGCTGCCGTCCCAGTAGGCCAGGCCGTGAAAGATTGAGGCCAGGTCCTGCAGAACTGCGTAGGCCTCGGCCTGCTTCTGGAAGTAAAGGTTGCAAGTGAATCGAGGCTCTTGCCCTCCTTTGCCATCCGGAATCATCTGATCGCAGTACTGCGCAATGCGGTACAGCGCCCAGCGATCAATCATGGTGGCGTCGATTCGGTCGCCCAGCCCGTAATAGGGGTCAAGCACCAGATCATAGAAAATGAATGCTGGGTTGTTGGTGTAGGCCTCCTTGAAGGTGCCATCCCAAATCCCGTTACTTGTGCCGGTCCCTGCTGTGGCGTAAGTGCGAGTAGCTGCGTCGTAGTTAGCTGGGACACGGATGATGCGCCCGCGCATCAGCACGGCAATCTTGGCGATATCGCCACCAAAGGTCTGTGCGTCGTACTCAATGCACCCTACCGACGTCAGCGGATATTCCTGATCGCTGTCCACAACCTCGGCGATGGCCTTGACGATCATCTGATCAACGACCAGGTCGGAGTTGGCATTCGGAGTCAGGCGCCGAACTCGGATGGTCCAGCGGCTACCGGCGGGTAGCTCCAGGCGATGGGCGCGCTCATACTCGGTTACGTTCTTGCGATCGACAGCAGAAGCCAACACCTGGATGTAAGGGCCGTTGTCGGTCGAGATGTCCACGGCGTAATCGATACGAACACCGCTGATGTTGCCCGAGGCATCCTGGCTGCGCAGAGCCGGCCAGCTGAGGCGCAGGCGCACGGCATCGATCACCGAGTTGGTGATGGTATGCAACCACGGTGTGCCGTAGACAAGTTCAGTCTTGACGTCGATTTCGTTGCTTGATTCCGCGATCCCTTCGAGGCGAGGCTGGTTCAGCTCACCGGAGCGGAACTGCCACTTCACGCTGGGATAGTTGATGGTGCCGTCAGGAGCCTGCACCGGAGTGCCGTTCAGCTTTACCGAGCGCAGACCATCAACTGGCCCAACAATCGGGCCCCAGCTCCAAAGGTAGGTAATGCGCGCAGTAGAGATAGACGGCACGCTGTTCGAGGCGATGCTGGGCTGTTTCTGCTTCGCCTGCCCGCCCTTGCTGCCAATGACGGCGCGGCGTTTGCGTGGCGCAACATGGCGCGGCTTCTTTGCTACTGCGCTCATGCGCCCTCCAGAATGCAAAAACCCGCCGAAGCGGGTGTTTTGGATAGATCAATCAGATGTTGTCTTGGGTGTAGATCCCGCCAGACTCGACGGCGCCGCCGATCTCCCGCTCCCCGTACAGCAACGGGTAAGGGTTGCCCTGGGCAATCGTGGTGATCGCCCCGCCGAACCCGTAGCTGGGGTTGTTGCCGTCGTCGTTCTTGCCCTCGGCATTTGCCTTGGTGGTCGGGGATAGCATTTGCACAACACCGCCCAGGCCTACTGCGGCGCCGGCGGCGAGCAGGCCCATGCCCAAAGTGGAAGTCGTGCCGCCAGTGAAAAGGCCCGCCACGATCAGCACCACGCCCAGTAGGGTTTGGAACATCCCTGCCTGCTTGGAGCCCTGCACGATCGGCTGAATGCGGATGTCGCCCCCGGCACGTCCCACCAGCTCAAGTTCCTGCTCGCTGACATTCCGCTCGTCGACGAAAACCGCGAAGACCATGCCGCGCTCATGAGCTGTTCGCATGAACTTCTCAAAGCCCGGCTTCATTGCGCACAGCGCCGCGGTGGCGTCGTGAATGCCGTACAGGTCGAGCCGATACTCCTTACCGAACTTCTTGCCCAGCACGCCGCCGAGCTTGATGGTGCGCATGGTCATGGGCGGTAGTCCTTGTGCCGGAGAATCAGCTTCACCCGGTTGGCCATCGACCATCCGTAGATTTCACGGACAGCCAGGCGACCGTGCATGTGGTGGTAAATGAACGGGCCAGATCCGCCGAGCTTGGGCGCCGGCTCACTAGTGAATGCAGGCTCATCGCCCAGGTAGATCGCGGCATGATTCGGGAAGTAGCACTCCCGCCCTGGCGTCGGGATCTGCAAAACCAGCATGTCACCGCGGCGCGCCTCGTTGACCTGGTAGAAACCGGTGGCCGCGAAGTTGTCTTCGTAGAGGCTCGGCCCGTCTTTCTGCTCCCACCAGAGATCGGAGCGTTCGAAGTTCGGTAGCTGCAACCCCGCTTCCCGGGCGTACCAGTCACGGCACGATGCCCAGCAGTCCAGCAGACCATGAGAAAAGTCCCGGCCCAGCAGCGGCGCCTGGAAGCCCGAAGGTTTGAACCACTCGAAGTCGCCGCCGGGCCAGCCGACAATGCCCCAGGGCAATTCGTGCAACTCGCAACTGACGCGGTCGGCCATGCTCGGCGCCGGCGCCTTGTCGGGATGGCTGTGAATAATCGCCAGCACTTCGCCCCGATCTTCCGCCTGGGCCATGTCCTTGTGATCGATCTGGAAGTGTTCGCGAGGCGTGGCCGCCAGGTTGCCGCAGGGCACGTACTCACGACCGGCAGCCGACTTGATCAGCAAGCCGCAGGCCTCGGCCGGATAAGCACGCTCGGCGTGTGCGCGGATCTCGTCCTGTAACTTTTGGTTGATGCGCATCGCTACCTCGAACTTGCTATCAGGCTCGCGCCCATGGATCCACCAAACCGGCGGGTGTTGCCCCGAAGCTTGCAGCTGCTCCACCAGCCACCGCAGCGATCAAGCGCGGGGTTATCGGTGGGCTGATTCTTCTTGTCGAACATCGCAGTGCCGGTGTATGCGCAGGCCTCTTGCCGGTAGCCGCCACGACAGGCCCACCGGCACAGCTTGGTGATCTGCTGCGCCGGCAGCATCTGGCCTTCCATGTCCGTTGGACTGGATAGCGAGAACGTGACCGAGATGCTGGGTAGTGCCTCGGTCTTCTGCTCGATAAACCAAAGGTTCGTTTTCGACTGGTCGCTGGCTTCTGGATTGCCGTCGGGGAAGTTGGCGGCGTCCAGGAAGTGGCGGAACGTTTCGATCACCTTAACCCGGGCGCCGGCCAAATCGCGAAACTGGAAACACAGGGCAGTGATCGCACCGCGTACACCTCCCAGCTCATCATCCACCTGCAGCGTCGGCGAAGCTGGGCGCCCATCCCCACGGATGTCGAAGCCCTTGGCCTCGATCTGGAGCGGCGAATACAGCTGCCCCTGCCAGATGATGTCGCCCTCATGCGCATGGCCGTGGAAGCGCCAGAGCAAACCGCCCAGGCGCGTAGCGTCCAACTCGTACAGCCTGATCTGGTTACCAGGCTCGAGCTTTTGAAGATCGGTGCTGTAATTCATAAGGCCCCAGAAACAATAAACCCCGCACTTGGCGGGGCTTGGTAAGGGTTAAGGTCGGGGGTTGAATACCTGCTTCACGGTGAACGTGACGGTGTAGATGTTCATGCCGAGGGCTTTCTTCTTGTACCCATTGGCCCGGTACCAGCCTTGGGGCTCACCAGGCGGCGAATAGCGAAAGGCCTTGTAGCCTTCATGCCGATCCAGGAACGCCAGCAACTCGGGCAACTCCTCGCCCGGCAGATCCTCACCGGTGTGCACCAGATTCCACACCTGACTCTTGGTGTTGATGCCAATGCCCCCGGCCTGGACCATGCCGTCGCCAAACTCGTTTTCCCATGTTCGCTGGCTGATATCACCGTCAAGACCGACCTCAACATCAAAAGTAAATGTCTCAGCCATCAACGCCTCCACAGCCGGCCACCCTGGCCCATTTCACGATCAAGGAATTTGCCGAACTGCGTCTCTAGCCCGGCCGACATCGCCTGCCCTTGGCGTGCTGCATCCTGGTCTGTCATGCCCGGCTGGGCCTGCACCGTGATTGGTGCGTTGAAGACAATCTGTGTAGGCCCACTCGGTGCCGACTGGGCACCCGCGCCAACCATTGCGGCCCGCCCGTCGCCAGCTGACTCCAGGCTGCCGACGCCGATCTGCGCGTACGGCTGCTCGCCACCCAACCCCCTGTCGATCCTCGACAGCACAGCGTCAAGCTTGGCACTCGTTTGAGCGGTAGTTACCCGCTCGCCCTCTTGGAGGAACCAGGTGCCATCCTTTGGAACCGCGTCTATACCGTCGTGCGCCATACCCGCCAGCGCAGTCATGCCGACAGCCGAAGCCAGCGGCCCGGTAACAGCCATGGCCGTGGCCATCGCTGCCGGAGCTGCCGCAGGTCCAATGATGGGAATGCCAGCGGTGGCGGCATAGGCGTTAAGGCCTGCCGTTAGAGACATGGCCTGCGCATTGGCGCCTAGGGTGCCGGCGGCGCTTGCCTGGGTGGTCTTGCCCACCAGCAGCTGTACGCCCTGGTAGATCAGCCACTGAGCCGCCATGTCACCCAGCGCCTTGAGCATCGACTTGGCGAAGTTCCCAACCATGTCGCCAAGGGCGTCACCGGCATCCTCGGCACCGCTGGCCACATCTGAGAAGAAAGTGCCAAGCCCGCTAGTGCCCTCTTGCAGAGCCGTGTTGGTTATGTCTGCCGCCTGAGCCGAATAGTCCCGCGCTGCATCGGCATAGTTGGCCCAGGCCTCGTTGACGCCATTCATCCAGTTGGTTTGCTGCTCATCCGTGGCGTCGTAGAAATCCTGCTGAGCCTGGAGGCGCTTGTCGAGCTCGGCCTGCAGTACCGCCGTCTCGTTCTGGTAAAGCTCCGGCGTTATCTCGCCGCTGTTGCGCTGCTTTACCAGTTCGTTGACGTCAGCGGCGTACTTCTGGCGCATTGCCAGGTCAGCGCGCATTCGGTCGCGGGCCTTGTCGCCCATGCCCACGCCCGCCAGCTCCTGCTCAAATCCGTCCTTCGTGGTTTGGGTAGTCAGCGCCTGGGCATTCTTGAACGCCGTCAGCTTTAGGTCGTCCTCGTTGGCCTTCTTCAGCTTGTTCAACGCATCCAGTTCGGCAGCCATGCCCTGGAGTTTTTTCTTCTGCGCCTCGCTCAGCTTGCCGAGCTTCCCTTCCTGGAGTTCGAAGGAAAGCTTCATCACCTCCGTGGCTTCGTTCTGCTTGTTGCCGGTGGTGTTGATCAGCTCGATTTGACGCCTGTAGCCCTCTTCGGCGGTGTCGAAGGACTTGAGCTGCTGCTTGGTGGCGGATTGGGTCTCGCTGGTGTTCTTGCGCAGCGCCTTGGAAGCAGCGTCATCTTTCTCTTTTTGTGAGTCTTTCGCTGCTGCCGCCGAACGTATTGCAACTGCCTGCGCCTCCGTGAGTAGAGTGTTGTCTTTGATGTACCTGTTTGCGGCATCCAGGTACGTCTTGTCTTGCGCGGCGGCCAGCTGCTTTAGAAGCTGGTCAAGGTATTTTTGGCCGTCCTGAGCTGCCTGGGCCTTTGCTGCAGCATTCTCCAGCTGTGCCCGAGTGTTGGCATCGGTTGCGCCGGTTAGCTGATTCAGCTTTGCGCGCTGGTCGTCGAGGGCTGCACTTAGATCGGTGACAGGGATCTGGCTGCTCTCAATGGCGGCAGCCATCGATTCAGTAACACCCGGAATAAGGCGCAGCTGGTCAGCGACGAGTTTCCAGTCGACGGCAATACCGGCCGCCTGATCTTTGGATGCTTGGCGAACAAGGTCCAGGGCCTGCTGCGCTTGAGCTGGCAACGGCGTTAAGCCAGCCATGAGACCATCCGCGCCGGCGGCACCCATCCCTCGAAGATCGCTTTCGAACTTATCTGCGATTGCGCCGGACATTTGCCCGAGCTTGGACTGCATGTCCTCGATCTTCGACTCAAGTTCGCGCAATGTTACGGACTGAGTGGCACGATTCAATTTCAAAAATCGCTCAGCGATCTTATCAATTGGGTCTGCCAGATCTCCTAGCTTCTTCTCCAGCGTACTGGTGTTGTCGCGTAGCGTCAGAAAAGCAGTAGCAACACCAATGGCCAGAACCGCGATGCCGAGTGGGCCGCCGAGGACGGCCGCCAGGCTCCAAGAAGAACGTCCGGCGGCGGCTTGTGCAGTAGCGGCGGCCGCCGTAGCGCGAGCCTCAACCATCCTGGCTTCTGCGAGCTGCAACGACATCTGTGTTTGGACGGCTGTGCCTCGGGCGGCGATGGCTTCTTTTTCAGCCAGAAATACTGTTGTTTGGGCTTTTTGCTGTTCGGCCTGGGCAGCAAGCAAGACGGCTGCAGCTTGAGCTTTTCTGGCGATCGCTTCGGATATGGCGTTCTTGGTCGCCACCAGTGAGGCGGCGGCAGAACCGGCAAGTTGGCGGGCGTATCCAGCGAGAGCGCCGACAGCAACAACCCCAGCGATATCCGCGAGGGTTTCGAAATTGTCACCGAGTACGCTGATACCCTTCGCCAGCAAGCCTGTGCCGTCCGTGGTTTCGTTCAGCTTGCCGATATATACCGTAAAAGAGTTTTCCAGGTTTTGAAGCGCGTCACGCACTGCTACGCCCATGCTGTCAGCAAGCAGACCATTGGCGTCAGCGGACTTCTGAAGCCCTTCCGTCAATATGTCTAGGCTTAGCTTGCCCTGGGCTCCAAGACTGCGGATCTCTTCAGCAGTCTTCCCGGTGGATTTGGCAATGGTGTCAACAACCGTAGGCATGGCCGCAAGGATGGCCTGCCATCCATCAGCCTCTACCTTGCCAGTCTGGAGTGCCTTCGAGTAGGCATCGATTGCCGAACTGGCCTTTTCTGCTGATGCGGAGTTGGTTACCAAAAGGAAGCTGAAACTGTCCATCACATCCAGCGCCTGGCTGGTGTTGTAGCCCATCGACTTAAGGCTATCCGATGTGCGGATGTACAGTTCTTGTGCTTCGGCGAGTGGGCGGTAGGTGCGCTTCGCCGTGTCTAGGAGGCGGTCTTGAACCAAGTTGTACTCGCTAACACTGCTGGTCGCCATTCCAAGGCGATCCGACATTTGCGAGTAGGAGTCGGCGGTTTTTATGATGGCGCCTACCGACACCGCGCCGACCGCCAAGGCCATCGCACTCTTAATGAGTCCGCCGGCCGCTTGGGCGCTGGACCCGGCACGATCGAACGCATCATCCACACGGCCCAGACTTTTGTCGATCTTGCTCGACGCTTGGCCGACACTCGAATCAGCCCTCGCCATTTCCTGACGCAACTGGGCAGTGGTCGCCTCGATGCGGACGAGCATCCCTTGTACGTCGGTGTCAGCCATGCTTTTCTCCAGGCAATAAAAAACCCACCGGAGTGGGCTTTATTCAAAAACAATATCAATCCAAATAAAACTTTTGTTCAACCCCAAATATAGGGATTAGTGATAACGCCCTATCTAATCGGCCAACATCAAAGCGCTTCATGAAGACCATTTCCAAATCCGACAGAGTACTCAGCCCTATTTGAACTTCGCGAGCTGAAACGCCAGTGTATGTTCCAGAGTCAGTCCAAAGATCCGCAAAATATGTACACAAGGCCTTTGCGTCACCACGGTCAGTTTGAAACTCTATCAAAACACTTGGTTCGGACGGAATCATGTCTCCCCTCGACATTACCGCTTGAGTGGCGCGGCTGAAATCTTCAACCTTCCGCTTATTTGGATCGGGCTGAATGGCTGTGGCGCTGATAATTTTGGCTCCTCGAACCTTTTCTTTAACTACGCCTATGCAGTCGCGCATGATCGCGGCAGACAGCGCTCTTTTTGGAGGGACGAACGCAATAGACCCGATTATGAAAATGGCCACCACAGTGACAGCCACGATAGAAATTTTTGCTCCCTTCCCCATTACGTCTCTCCATCAAAGTTAGACGGGGAGAATAGCAAACTCGATCTAGGCAGCCTGCCTCCCTGTGAGCGCTTGCCGCAGCTTATCGGCCACAGTCGACGCAGATGGCTTATCGGCCTTGGGCTTGGCCTTTCCACCGCCGAAGGGGTTCGTCATCTGCGCCCATTCGATTTTGGCGTCCATGGCCAGGAACAGTTCAGGGATCGGTGTGGCCCAGGCCAGTTCGGGCGACCAGCCCAACCAGCCGGTGGCTACCGCGTAGAGCCGGTCGACGTAGCTGCCGTTTTCGACAGCACTTACGCCGCCGCCGGCTTTTCCTTTCCCGCGTCGGGGCCTTTCGGGTTGTACAGCGCGACTAGGTAAGCGTTCAACTGCACGGATACATCAAGGACGCCAGCCTGCCAAACCTGCTCAGCAACGGCCTCGGCTGCTTTGCCGGTCAGCCCGGCGCCGCCAGCGATGATCACCGCGCAGCCGTCGATGCTCAGTGCATTGATTGCCTGGGATGCGCCGCGCAGCCCGCCGAAGTGGGCCTCAATGGCCCGCACCGCGCCAAGCGTGGGCTTGAGGGTGTACGTCTCGCCGTCGAGACTGATGTCGACAGTACCGAAAAGGGTCTTGCTCATGCGTCGAATCCTTGGGGTTCGGGGCCGAAGCCCCTCAGGTTAAGCCGCTGCAGCCGGGAGAATTTCCAGGATGTCGGAGTTGATGCCGATGGTGACGTTGCGGCGAACCACGTTGTCAGCGGCGCCGGCGGCGACGGTGTTGTTCATCACCTTGCCACGCAGGTAGAAGGTAGTCGGCAGCAGCGCAGGGGTGGCATCAGGATCACCATCGTTCAGAGTGATCTTGATGTTGTAGTCGCCCTTGCTGCGATCCTTGTGAGCGATCTTCAGCTTGGCCTGGCCCAGGTCACCGTTGTCGAGGCCGACAGCCAGAGTCAGGTCACCAGCATCAGCGGTGCCCTTGTACTTGCGAACTCGGCCATCGCGCAGCGAGGTGAAGGTCACGGAGCTGAACGTGTCACCAAACTCGCCCAGGTCTTCCACTTCGCCAATTTCGACGTAGGTGTCTGCCTTGTAGAGCGCTTCGGTGTCCGCGCCGTTCTTGCTGCCGATGCTGATCCGGCAGCCGGCGGCTGTGTTGAGGTTGTCGTCGGCCATGGGGGGTCCTCCAAAGGCACATTGGATAAAGCCGCGATGCGGCCGGGTGTTGGGTTTAGTGGGTGGTGATAACGCGGACCGTGATCGATCCTTGGTACGTGACGCCGTCAGCATCGCGCTGGGCGTCGGCTTGCTCTACCCGGACCGACACTGCCCGCCCGACTGTCAGCGGCAAGCGGCGCTCATCCAGAGCCGTCACAACCTCGCCGAGGATGCGCTTCACCTCGGCCTGGCCATGAGCGTCCGACCAAACCGACAGGTAGACCAGGCGCTGCTGACGCTTCCTGCCGGCAATGGGAGAGATATTGGTGGATATCTCGCGGTCAATGGAAACGTATGGCATCGGCGAATCCATGGGCGCGCCATCGTAGATCGGGCATGAAACCTCAGCCGCGAGCCTGGCGAACAGCGCCTCCTGCAGCGCAACAGACGGATCAGCCATTGGTAAGCCCCTTGCTCGCCTTGCTCAGCGTTCGACCGATGGCGGCCTTGATGTTGGCCACCACATACTCCCGATTCACGTCCTTCGCTGGGCGAAGCCATGGATGCGCGGGGCGCGCTGGGATGTCCGGGTACTTCCCGAAGAAGCTTGAGCCGTCCGCCTTATTCGTCGGCCGGCGAGTTCTGCCACCGGCGCGCTTGTTGCCGCTATAGCCCTTGGTCCCGTACTCCACAAACCTCATGTAGAAGAACCGTTGCTTGTTCTTCTTGCCACGGATACCGATCTGGGCGTCCAAACCGCTTTGCGAAACAAACACCGTCAGAGCGGCAGCGGCGGCCCCGGTATCTTTCGGGATCAGGTTCTTCATCGTCGAAAGAATGCGCTCGGCACTATCGCGCATCACCGGTGCCAACTCGTTATCCATGGATTGATGGAGTGTGCGTAGCGTGCGGCGAAGCTTGAAATCGCCGGACATGCGCGAGCGGCGAGCGGCCATGAATTACTCCTTGGCCTTTCCGGCCTTTTCAGCGGCGGCGGGCGCCTCGGGCGCAAGCTCGACCAAGCCGCGGCCCACCAGGTCGGCACCAAGCTTGGCGTCAACCGTGAATTCTTCACCCTTCTCCCGGTCGCCAGTAGCGCCGGAAAGAGTGCCCAAGGCAACTACTTTCATGTTTCACCTCTACGGATTGGGTACGTTTGAACAGAGCAATCGAAGCATGTCGCGCTCATTGTTCGGCAGAGCGGCTTCGATCAGGTAGGTGGTGGCGATACCGTTTGCCGTGTGCACCAGGCGGTTCCCCGCTACAGCGTCAGCCCTGGGCCGAATAATGATCTCGGCGGTCACCAGCGCTTTCACCTGCTCAGCGACCGGTGCGGTGCGCCCGGTAGGCAGCGTGATCTCCGAATAAATCTTTCCGAGATCAATCCACGCGACGTCAAAGCCACCGGTTGCATTTTTAACGCGACTCGGTCTTTGCAGCATGCAGCGGTGCCGTAACTGTCCGGCTCTCATGGCACCCCCCCAGGCACGGGATCAAGCACGCCGCGCCAGTTCCTGGAAGCCCACAATAATGACTCAACCCCCATCGGCAATACCGCAGTGATGGTGCCGATCACGACCGCCTCGCGAGTCGAGTACGAATGCCCCAGTAAAAGCAGCAGTGCGTTCTTGAACGAAGCCGGGAAATCCGCCACCAACTTGAGCGCCGGGTTATCGCAATACCACAGCGCCCAAGCCAGGGCCGATTCGGCGTAGAGCTCGATCAGGTCGTCATCGTCTTCATGGTCGACGCGCAGATGCTTTCGCATCAAGGCTATCGGCAGCAGATCGGTGACGGGGATGCTCATTTTTTACCGCCTGCCTTCTTGGTGGTTTCGGTGGTGGCTTCTGGCTCTGGCTCTGGCTCTGGCTCTGGCTCTGGCTCTGGCTCTGGCTCTGGCTCTGGCTCTGGCTCTGGCTCTGGCTCCAGGATTGGATCGACCTCAACCTCTTCTGCCAAGTCCAATCCGATCAAAGCCTCGGCATATTCGTCCTTTACTTCACGAACTTCGAACTGGCTGAAGTTGCCGGCGTGATAGTGCGAAAACTGGCGCAACGCTCGAATCTTGATCATGACGCAATCGGGGCAGTTACCTGCCCCGGCCTCGGTTATGGTGCGGTTGCGAAAGGACCGGTGATGATCGCGGTTGGCCGGTAGTGAGCCAGGGCCAGGCGCTCTTCACAGAGGATCGTCAGCATGTTCTTGACGAAGTTGTCGCGATCTTCGCGACTGACTTCGACGGTTGCGTCCATGCGGTCCCAGACCTGGGATGCCAGATCAAAGCCGCCGACGGTGAACGTGCCCAGGGCTTGAGCTTTAGTCGCAACGACCGGCAGGCCCCACATGACCTTGGCAGCGAAGGCAGCTGGGCCACCGAAAATGTAGCGACCATCGGCATCTTTCAGCAGCGCGATTGCATGCCAGTCGCGCGGGTTGAGGATGATGCCGGAGGCTTCAAACTCAGACTCACTGGTTTGGAAGATAGCGTGGGCAATCTTGTCAGCACGGGTGTCACCGGTCACGTTCAGCGTTGCGTCGTAGGCCGTGGCAACCTTATTCAGGCCGGTCAGGTTGTCGCCGGTACCGTCACCGTTCAACAACTGCCCTTCCTCAACCAGGGCCAGGCCGAACAACAGCCGGTTGTTCACGTACGACTCGAGCATCGGGGCATCGTCCATAACCTGACGCGAGGCCTGGATCCAGTGAGCGATGGTTTTGACGTTTGCCGTTTCCTTGGTGAACGTCAGGTTAGACTCGGGCTTCAGCGTGCCCTCGGCGACCGGCGCCGCACTGTTGGTAAAGATGTTCTCGCGAACATATTCCAGCGAGTTCGAACTGATACGGCCCTGGGCCAGCAGGTCGCGGATGGTGAGGCGGCGAAGGCCGGGCATCAGGATGCCAGCGTTGCGCTGCGGCTCAATCAATGCGCCGGCGGAACCAGCGGTGCTGCCCAGTTGTTTGTTGAAGCTCTTCACGTCGACCTTGCCCGAGGACTTACCGTCCCAGGACTTTTGAAGATCGATTGCCGTTTGCTCTGCAAATGACTTCTTCGTTTCCGGGTTGTCCAGGTTGCCTGAAGCAAGTTTCTGCTCCAGGTCAAACAGTCGGGTACCGGACTTGGTCAACTCTTCCTGGACGGTTTGGAGGTCGGCCTGCAGCTTCTTGCTGACCGCGCCGGTCTCGGTGATTTCTTTCTTCTGCGCTTCGAACAATTGAGTCATGTTCGTTTGCGCGTCTTCGATAGCCTTTTGGATTTGGGCCAATTCGGACATGGTTTATTTTCCTACAGTTGGGAAGGACTTGAGGCGATCCAAGATCGCGGTGATTTCGCCACCTTCGGAATCGCTCCGAACTGCGGACTTGATGCGGGCGATTAGCGCCTGCGCTTCGGACTTGGAAAGACCGGCGGATTCCCTCAGCCAGCTTTCCGCATCACGGATACTTTCGATTGCGTCCATACTTTTGAGCGTGGACACCATGGCCTGCTCGTTCGCAGGGAACGTGCAAACGCTGATCTCGCTGAGGCGCGAGACATTGGTAAATGAATAGCCGGAGGCAATTTGTGAAAAGTCCCCTTTGGCAGCGGAAAACCCGACGGACATACCGCCCACCGTGCCGTGGATCATGGCTGCCTTCAGTGCCTCGGACTGCGGGTTCCCCGGGGTAAGCTCACCTTTCACATGCAGGCCCGTGCTGTCCTCGGCGAGGCCGAGCCACTTGCCAACCGGGATTTCGTTGCGGCGATGGTTGAAAAACATCGCCACGGCACGAGACTGACTCTTCAGCGCATTCGCGAAAGCGCCCGGCTGAATGATGTCGCCGTCGCTATCGACAACCCCGAACACGCTGGCATAGCCCTCGAACACACCCTGCGCGCCACCATCAGAAAACTTGATTGAGGCCTGCTCAAAGGCCAGCGTCTTGCAAATACTCGGCATTTCAGCCTCCAGAAAAACTAAACCCCGCTGGGTGCGGGGTTTGTTTGGCCAAGTTGGGTAAGCGGTACGTTCTGCGACTGCCTGGTGGCGACATCGCCACCGGCAACGGGCGGCCGGTTGTTGACTCGCCTGCCTTCATTGATGGTGAGTAAGCCGGTATCCACAAGAGTTTTCATGTAGTTCGCCCTGGCGGTCGAGTCGCCGCTCAGAAGTCCGTCGCGGTTGTGCTCTGCATGAAGCCGGCCGAGGTCGGATGGCCTAACCAGCCAGCGCAGGATGCTGCATTCCCAAATCTCCAAGTAGGGATCAAGGGCGTACTGTAGGAAGCCGAGGTTCTGTTGCTCGATACCTGAGCCCCAACTGGTGGACTTTTCGACATCGCCCACCAGGTGAGGAGGCACACCAAAGAATCTGGCCAATTCGCTAACCTGAAACTTACGCGCCGCCATCGTTTCAGCGTCCTGCGGGCTTACACCAATAGCCTGGGTGGTAAAACCGCCCTCAAGGATCCAGAGCCGCTTTTTCACCGGTCCGCCGGATATTTCCTTGAAGTTCTCTTCAACCTGATCACGCTGTTCTTTATTGAGAACCTTGCCATCACCGGTCATCAGCAACTGCGGAGACTTCGCCCCGTTCGCGTAGAAGTCTCGCTGCTGATCCTCCATGGCCACCGCCACACCCGCGCTCTTGGCCGCAAACGCGATCGGGGAAAGCCCTACGAGACCATTGAAGCCGAAGCCCTTGAGGTGGAAGATCTCTGATTGTTTGAAGTCAGCGTACTCATTGTCGCGGCGATATCGATACACAACCTTACGGCCTTCAAGCCTGACGTCCATGTTGGCTGAAAGAAGCGGAACAAGACTGATCACATCCCCGGTGCTGTTCCGCTCGATCAGTGCGTAAGCGTTTCCGTAATAGCAGAGTTGCATCGTCATCGACACGCGGAAGTCGAAGGCGGTCATGAAAGAATTGGGGCTGTACCGCAGCAACCGTGCCAGAGGATTATTGAGATCCGCTTTCCTGCGGTCATCACCCGTTGTTTCAAATACATCCAACGGCATACACGCCGTGACGCTGGATATCAGCCTTACACATGCGAATACCGTTGATATCTGGAGCGATCGCTCATCGTTGACGACCGAATCACCCACTACACCCTGGGCAGACACAGGGCCTGTCTGCGAACCTTTTTCAGGTGTAACCAGGCGGCCGCCGACAAAGAAGCTCGCCATACGCGCCCAGAATGGACTGCGCGTGCGCAGGTCGATGCTGTAGTCGGTATCTGCCATTACATGCTCATCGGTCTGGAGAGGAAGTCGTCGACAGAGCCTTGCACCTCAGCGTTCGCCAGGATGCGGCCTATCGTCATGATCAGCGCGACAGCGCCGTCGATTTTGTTGTCATCACCCTGCTTGATCGGGCGCACTACGTCATCGTTGCCTGGCAAGTTCTTGCCGATAACGTTGCCGATACACCAGGTCATGATCGGGTTGCCGTCATGATGAAAACGGCCAGCCTCTATCGCGGCCTCCAGCTCTTTCATCGGATCTGACATGTTGGTGTAGTTCTGCGTGATCGTGACCGGATTGAAACCCTGGTCATCAAGGTCATGACTCAAGCCTGTCGCGCCATGAGGGTCAATCGGGCATTCGCGCACCGGGGCGTGGTGGTTCGCTTCCTTGGTGTCCTCAAGGATCTCGCGATAGTCCACCTCCGCACCGTCGGTCACATCCAGATGCTTGGAATGAATCCAGGCCTGGAAGCGCTCAGCCATGCGCTTGTTATCGGTGTTGAAGGCGGTGTCGTAGGGAACCCAGAACTTCGGCGCAATGCTGTAGTAGTGATTCTTCCCATCAATGACGCGCCAGAACAACCTGGCCCTTGAGTTCATATCGAGCTTGCGCGCCAAGTCGAAACCGGCAATCCACTCCTGCCCCTCGAACTGCTCTAGGGTCAGCGACGTGTCTTCGCAAGCCTTCCAGCTTTCCATGTTGTAGAAGCCTGACTTGGCGCTCACCCAAAGGTTGAGGTGTTTCGTTTTGAAGGTGTTGGCAAAGCGAGCCGAGCGAATGGCTCGGGCCTGCTGACTCTCCAGGTACTCCTGAAACACCGAGACGCCGTGGTTCGGGTTGGCCTTGGCCAGCATCTTCGGATCGGTCCAGTCGTCGCCCTCATCGAGCGTCCAGATCCAGCCGAACAACTCTTCGTCCGGCACCGTACCGGCCAGCATCTCGACGACCTGGCGGCGCTTGTCGTAGCACGGACCCTCAATGTCGGCGCCGGCCGTGGTGATGATGAACATCAGCGGCTGACGCCGTGCGCCCATGCCTGTGAGCATGGTGTCGTACTGGGCCGAGGTTGGGTGTTCGTGGTATTCGTCGACGATGGCGCAGCTCGGTGATGCACCGTCACCCGGGTTACCGATCAATGGCTCAAACCGGCTGAAGTCGGACGGAATGTTCATGTTCGAGGCGTTCACCTCGATTCCGGCGGCCTGAATCAGCATCGGCGACTTGCTGACCATCAGCTTGGCGGGCCGGAAAACCTCCCACGCTTGCTTCTCTGTGGTCGCACCGGCGTACACCTCGGCACCGAATTCGCCATCGGCAACGAACATGCTGATGCCAACACCACCGGCAACAACTGATTTGCCGTTCTTCCTGGGCACTTCCCAGTAGCTTTCACGGAACCGGCGGTGGCCGCCCTTCTTCTTGACCCAACCGAATGTAACGGCCAGGCCGAAAAGCTGCCAAGGCTCCAGCGTGATCAGCTGACGCTTGAATGCCCACTCGCCCTTGGTGTGCGGGAGCAACTGCATCAGCTTGAGCTTTTTCTCTGCCTTCGCCGGATCGAACTTGAAACGGAAACCGCGCTTTCGGCTGGCCGCCAGATCATCGAAGTGGCGCTGCACTGCCTGGTGGATATATCGGCACGCCGGCACCTTGCCGCGGAGCAATGACCGACCCCACGCCTTTGCCTTGTCGACATTGGGGTGGGCAGATTTGGTCATCAGGTTCTCAGTAGGTTGGCAAATTCGTTGGTTTCTTTCTCCTTGTTGCCGCCGATCAGTCGGGTGCGGCTGGCCGGGTCCAGACCCAGCATCGAACCGAAGGTCACCATCTGGCGCATCGTTTCGTTCGCGGCGGTAAGTGCGGGGTTCTTCATCGGCCCGCCCGTGGCACCGGTGACGACGATGCCATGCTGCGTGATTGATTCCTGAGCAAGCCTCCAGTTGTCGTAGGCGCTACAGAAGGCCTCGACGTTGTGCAGGTCCGTGATCGCCACCACGTTCTCGCGCAGTAGCTCTGGAACAATCATGTTCCACATAGTGGCTGCCCGAGGGCTGAACCAATCCGGCGGGTCGATCTGAGTGATCTTGGAAAACTGCGGCTCGGCTGTATTAAGCGCGCGCTTGCCGGGGTTTCCGGCGAGTGCTTTTTTGGCCGTTGGCTTGGGTTTGCGACCACGGCCGGCGACCGTGGCGGTGCCTCCCATCGCGCAACTCCTGAATTTTTAATTTCGCGGGTGTAAGAAAAAGGCCAAGGGGACGGTCTAGCTACCAAAAACCCCAGACTTTTGACCCTCCCCCCACCCAAATGAGAATCAAGATCATTTGAGCGTGATCCCCGCTCAATTCGCACGATTTCTCGATGGATTGCCCCAACCACCGTCCTCGGACGCCGTCTTCCTGCTGTGGCATGGGTGGCAAAGGGCTTGCCAGTTCGAACTATCCCAGAACACGGCCTTGTCACCTTTGTGAGGGGTGATGTGATCGAGATCAGTGGCTGCTACCACGAGACCTTGGCGCTCGCACTCGACACAGAGCGGATGCTTGGCCAAGTACGCCTTGCGTGCTTGCTGCCACTTATAGCTGTAGCCGCGTTGGGCGCTGGTCTCACGTTGCCGCTCCTTCCGCTTGGCCTCGGCACTCTTGCCGATGTCCGCATGATCATCACAGTAACGAGGGTTGCGGGTAAGGACATTGCAGCCCTGCGCGTTGCAGGGTTTCTTTGGCCTCAGGGGCATTACGTACCAACCTCCAATTTGAAGCCGTGAGTCGCTAGCCAATCAATGAATGCCTCGGGCATCTCATCGCGGCCGGTCAGCCAGCAATAGCAGATGGCAAGGCTGAGAACATCAGTCACCCACCAACGCCGAACAACCGTGATCGTTACGCTTACCTTAGCCATCACCACCTCCAGTTCACTGCCCGACGCGGTTGAGCGCTTCGTCCGCTTTGTCCGCTGCCTGGGCCGCTGTAGTTGCAGCCTTTGTAGCCTTGTCGGCGGCAGTGCCAGTCTTGCGGGTCAGCTCTTCAAGGCGCTTGTCCCGCTCTTCCATGGCTGTGTCGTAGGCTTTGCGAATGTCCGTGATCTGGTTGCTCTGCTTATCGGCGAGCGCCCAGTACGCAGCCTGATAGCCAAGGACAGCACCACCAACAACCAGCAGCACGGCAATGGCCCAGACCTCAGCGCGCCTCCACCACCGGCGTGCAATGAACTCCAGTGCGCATCTGTCCATCAGGCGATACCTCCAAGCTTGGTGCGCAGGCGGTGGATCTCTTCGCTCTGCAGCGTTACGCGCTCGGTGAGTTGTCCGACCTGGCTGGTGAGGGCTTCGATCTTCCCTTCCATCCTGCCAACGGCGGCGGCGAGATCGTTCCGCTCTTTCGCGAACTGATCGGCGCGGGCCTCAGCTTCTTTGCGGGCCGCACGCTCTTGGTTCAACAGCTCATTGAGCCGGCGCAGCGTGCCGATATCGGCGTTATCCATGGCCCGATCGGTCGCGTCTTTAGACAGGAACTTACGAAGCCAGAGCAGCCCGCCCAGCACAACAGTGGCACTACCGCCCAGCCAGGTAGCTGTGCCCGGGCCGAGGTCAGTAGGATCCATCCGATACTCCAGAAACGAAAAAGCCCCGCACAGTGGCGAGGCTCGGAATTTTTGGTCGTCTCTCATAACGCGCAAGATCGACATGATGGGGTTAATTTACGGCCAGTCGGCCAATGGGTCAAGCGGCATCTACAAAGATTTGCTCACTGTCGAATATCTCGGTCGCATGGATCACGGCCTGCTCTTCGAGCTTCTCCAAACGCTTGTGGATTCCGCCTCTCCAGTTGCGGCGCGTGCGCTCCGGGGAGCCAGCCAGATCCCAGGTATTCATGTCGTAGAACTCGGCAGGCAGCACGATCATGTCGGTGGAGCGCTTGCCAATCTGTGCCCCTTTTAGCTTCGGTATGGCCCAGGCAGTCAGCGCCTTATAGATGAACAACTGCGGCGCCGGCGAAACCATGCGGGCAACCAGCCTACCGATGGCACCGACCTTATTGGCCTTGTGCGTAGAGTACTTGGCTACCAGCACATCCCACTGAGCCGGCTCAAGCTGACGGTGCAGCAGCGCATAGAGGCAGCAGTCGTAATCGAACTTGTCCCGGACCGACAGCGTGCTACCCGTGCCGCCCTGGCGCAAATCGGCGTCGATCAGCTTCTGCCATGACTGCTTGGTGCTGTTGTCGATGTTGTCTGCCGCCAGCACCCGCACCAGGGTGCCCATCACGTCCTTATACATAGCCATGGCTCAATCCCCCTTGTAAGACGAGCCGCCTGGCCCGCGACGGTTCGGTGTCTGGTATTCATCGATGATGCAGCGAGCAGGGTTATTGCCGGCCAACTGGGGGCGCGCCTGACGAGCCAGTAGGCCCAACTGGATAACCAGGTCCTGCATCAGAAGAGGCTCAAGGGTTTCGGCATGGACGAAACCAGAAGAATGGCAGCCGATGCATTCGAGCTGATGAAACACACCCTGGATCAGGCCAGCACCACAGCAGGATGGGCACTCGGTCATCGGTATCTGGCGGCGCACAAAGGCGGGGCCACTGCTCTTTTTCATCATTTTTAAACCTCGCCCATAACAAATTGTGGTTCTGGCTCGCAGGCCCCGCCGTTCAAAGCGTCTACGAGGTTTTGCGAATCTTCATATCTAACGCCTGTCTGCTCATGAATCGCCTTGAAGCCACGCGCATCTAACCAGTTGTGCCACTTCACCAAGGCCAGGCGACGTTGCTCTTTCGCCTGGGTGTTGATGTAGGTGGAGGCGATCTTGCCCAGCGAGTGATTGAGCAGCATCTCCCCGATGTGGCCGTCGACGCCAAGGTCAGTCCAGGCGGTACGGGCCACCTTGCGCAGATCGTGACTGGTCCAGGCGCCCTCCCCTAACCGGGTGAATACGGCGCTGGCCTGGTTATCACTCAGCGGCTTGCCACGACGCGAAGGGAACAGGAAAGCGCCTGTGTAGCCCTGAGCAGCCTGGCGGTCACGGTAGCGGCACAGCAGCCCGACAACTTGGTCAGTCAACGGCACCCGAAGCTCTGTCTTGGTCTTGGTGTGTTCGGCCGGCAGGAACCACTCGCGCTCCGGCAGTGCAATGTCAGCCCACCGTGCTTGGCGGGTTTCGCCAATCCGGGTGCCGTGGCAAAGCATCATCAAGGCCAGCATGGCGTCACCCGGCGCGCTGTCGAAGCGCTCAGCCAGCAATGCCACCAGCTCGGGTATCTGCACGTCGCGAAGGCGCGCAGGCTTGGGCAGGATGCGGGCCGTGGTGAAGTTGCTGAACTTGAGCTCGGCCATCGGGTTGAAGGGGATCAGGTCGAGCTTGCGCGCCTGGCGGAAGGCCATGGCGACGAGGCGGAACAACTGCTGAACGTAGGACAGCGACAGCTCTTCCTGCGCCGGCCACATTAGCTGCCTGTCCAGGGTTTGGGCGTTGAGGTCGCTCAGCAGCAAATCATCCAGGCGCGGCTTGAGCTGGCAGCTGATTGCAGACTTGATAGCCGCCCGACGCTTGTCCGAGAGCGCTCGCGATTTGGCCATGCGATCGCCAAACCAGTCGAGCAGCTCGCCCACGGCCGCCCAGCCCGAAACGCTCGCAGCGCCGTCAGCCGCCACACGCAGCCTCACCGCGGGGAGCGCGGCGACCACCTGTTTGCTGCTGAGGTCGGGAAAATGCCCGATCAGGTGCCATTGGCGCTTGTGGAGCAAGTACCAGGAGCCGCGCGCGCGATTCTTCAAGTACCGAAAGTGAAGCGCTGGATGGCTTGCATCCCGCAGGTCACGCACATGCTCAAGCTTGGCGTTGCGCGCGATCTCGGCATCCGACAATTTCACCGTCAGGGTTTTGATTTGGGTATTCATGAATTAACCTCCTTGCGGGCTCGGAGATCAACGACCTCGAAAGTGTTGGGCCACATCCAAGCGCCATAGCGCCTGGCCATTGCCTCGTCGGCGAACAAAGCCAACGCGTGATCAGGCGGCGAACTCAAATCGACCTTGAACGAGCAGCAGAACACCGCGAAGCGGTAGCATTCGATCTCAGGAACAGCGAGTCGTCGATCAGCCATGCCGGGCTCCCCCGACAATTCGCGGCGATGGTTTAAGGCCGAGCCTCCGTAGCAGATGCTCGCGCGCAGACTGCCCATCAGTGGAAATACCCATACGGGCCACCTGAGCCTGCGCCACTCGCTCGGTCAGTTCGTGTGCCCGCTCGATCGGCGCCTTGCTGCCGTCGTGGCCAATGCCAACTGCGATATCCTCGAGCGGTAAGCCCTGTACGAGACGGCGAATGGTGATGTCGTAAGCTCGGTCGAAAACCTTGCTGGCCTTTTCCGGAATCAGATCACCGAGGTTGTGCATCTCGCACTGGAGCGCAGCATGGCGCACGGCAGCGTGGGACCAGGTGCGTGCGCCAAAACGGCTCGGGTGTGAATTCTCCAGAGCCTCGCGAAACGCCCGGTCGTGAGAAGGAATGCCCAGCATTTCAGGGGTTGGCTGGCACCACTTGATGAACTTACCGACGCTCGGTGCGAAGTCACCGCCGATCTGCCGGCAGTTTTGCAGCCCGTACCGGATTTGTTCCAGGGTAGTTATTCCGGCAACTATGAACGCCTTGATCCAGCTCCGCTTGGCGGCATTCAGCGATTCAGCATCAGGCCAAGCCTGTTTCCAGGCCGGGAAAATCGCCTGCAATTCTTTGAACAGCGCGTTCACGACGTCGGCGGTACCGGGCGGCAACTGCTTCGGCTGAACCAGCGTTACCGGCGGAAGATTGCCCATCGTGCTGAGCAGCTGTTCGGTGCTGCGTGGCTTCTTGATTTCCATCACAGATCCCCCAGATCGTTCGCCCAGCTGGTGTCATCGAAGTCAGGCGCCTTGCCCTGCCCCGAAGCTTTCACGCGTTCGCGCTTGACCCACTGAACCAGCCGGTAGCACCAGCCGGCGGAGGTATCGATGGTTGCTGGCTTGGCGACGAAGAACCCCTTGAACGCCCGAATCGCCGCGTCAGGGACCGCATCGGCAGGAAGCCCGGCGATAGTGATTTGATCGGACAGCCCCTTCTCGTTCGGAACCCAGGTGGCGAACATGGCGAAGCGCTGGCGATCATCCTGCGGTTTGATGGCGGCGCTGTTCTGTTCGGCGAGCGCGGCATCAATCTCGCGCTGCTGCAGCTGCTCTTCGGTTCCTTGATGGTTAAGTGGTGGATTGGGTGCAGCTGCTGCACCCCGTTCTGTTCCAGGCTGCACCCCGTTCTGTTGTGAGTTGCACCCCGTTGCGTCATCTGCAACCCGTTTTGTACGGGGTGCAGGATTTGCACCCCGCGATATCTGAAGGTCGTAAACAACTGGGCGGCGGTCATGACGATCAATATGCACAGCGGCGATAGCCTGATTGCCCTTCTGGATCAACCCGGACTTCTCCAGATCGTCCAGCTTGTAGCGGACGGTACGCTCAGACAGGCCGGTGTCCTGGGCCAGGGTCGAGGCAGATGGAAACGCACCAGCACCGTTTGGCCCAGCGTAGTTAGCGAGGCAAAGCAGCACGTGACGCGCGCTCGAATCTTTGAGAATTTCCGTTGGCAGGGCAAGCGCCCAGCCCATTGCTTGAACGCTCACAGCGAAGCTCCAATATTCTTTTCGGCCAGGTAGGTCAGGCCTTTGGGTGTAACCAGTGCCTGGAATGCCGCACGCTCAACGCCAGTCTCGATGTCGGGCTTCAGCGCGGTGACTTTGTGCTTCATGTATCCGGAGCGAATGCGGGGCTCTGCCGCAACCCAACGAGTGGACCCACCACGGCGATAGATCCAGCGGTTGGCCTGCATCCAGTCGAAGAGCTTCGATGGGGACATGCCCAGGTGCTTGGCTGCGTCCGTAATGCAGATCGCCCCTTCCGCAGCAGCAAGCCTTTTGATGGCCGCAACCTTCGGCGCCTGAAGCTCAATGACTCCAATCAGGCGCAGGTTTTCCTCGGCCTGGTCAGCCGCAAGCCGCAATGCTTCAGGAAGCGTTGTCGGAATTTTCGGGGCTTCCGAGCATGCTTCGAGTTCGCGCCAGCGGCGGACAACAGCCATCCGCAGCGGGGCGCTGTAACCGGTCAGCAAGCAATCCGTGTGCTCGCGGTCCAGCAAATATTCGGTCTGATTTCGGTTCTGCCCGTCCAAATAGATGTGAGCAAAACTGCTCACATCTTCTTTCAGGTCTCGGATCATCGACTGGATGTCGCGCTTCACGTCGGGATGCCGCTTGCCGGTGAGTTGGGCTATCTCGCGGGAAGACATCGTGTGTCGCGACACGTTTTGATCTGGTCGGAAAAGTGTCGCGACATGGGGGGTATTGCCTGGAGCGGTATTGATGTTCATAATGGCCCCACAAGTTTTATTGCTGTTGAAAGGACCGCCCTGCCAGGCGGTTTTTTTATGTCTGAAATTTGGATACTGGATGAATTAACAGCTGATCCAGAATCTCTATCTGCGTGCGCTCGGCTGTCGGAGAATTAACTCAACCAGCGAGCTCTTCACGTGGATAGAGGTCGGGCCTCAGATCAAAGCGAGTCACCTTCCCACCGACGGCCCGCTCGAACGGAATAACGAGGTCGGCAGGGACACGCTTGTTACGATGAACGCACTGCCAGATACGTGGCTGGCTAGTGCTACAACGGCGCGCAAGTTCTGCCTGCCCGCCAGCCAGTCTCACCACCTCGTCGATTGGTCTTTCTTTGTTTGGCATGTCAGGTGCCTCAATGGGTCGTGGAAGGAATGATAACCTAAGTTATGGATATGACCAACACATGTTATTTGATGAGCAATAACACATGTTTTAATCTTGCTCGCATGGAAAACAGAACCGAAACGTTGAAAGACCGCATCCTCACTCGGCGTTTAAAGCTGGAGCTAAGCCAGCAGCAGCTGGCTGACAAAGCCGGCGTGAGCCAGGTGACGATTCAGCACCTGGAGAGCGGGAGAAACAGGACATCTAAGAAGCTCGTTGAAATTGCGAGAGCGCTTGGTGTATCTGCCGAATGGCTGATGAGTGGCGTTTCACCTTCAAAAGCGGCCAGCGATCGCTTTGAATCCAATGTCAGTCTCGCGCCTCAGCCGCGTCGTTCATTCGAATATCCAGAGATAAGCTGGGTGCAAGCGGGAGCTGCTAAGGAGTCTGTGCAGGAGCTGAATCTGGCGGATTGTGAGAGGCACGCTTCAGAGGCTTGGGCCGGTGATAATGGGTTCTGGCTTAGGGTGGTCGGACCGTCGATGACACCGGTGTTTCAGGAGGGGATGGTTATTCTTGTGGCACCCGACATTGAGCCTGAGAACGGACAGTATGTCGTAGCTCGAATGATCGACACGGATGAGGCTACCTTCAAGCAGTTTATCCGTGACTCCGGCCGCTATTACCTGAAGCCCTTAAACCCTTCATTCCCCACAACCCCAATGGACGACACGTGGGAGGTTGTTGGTACCGTTATTGATGGGAAGCTTGCAAAGTCAGTTTTCCGATAGATCCCACCGCTGAAAAAGCCTGCCGCCGAGCAGGTTTTTTTTCGCCCATCAAAAATTTAATAACCTAGGTTATTGACATGCGACCAACCTGGGTTATTATTTGGCTCATAACTTAGGTTATCAAACGACTGGTGAAGCCGCCAGATAGCACGGGATCAGCGAAGTGATCTCCCAGCCCCTGCAAACGGGACCGACTGGATCAAGCTCTTTAAACAGAACGGAAGATTTCACTGGCTGGCCTTGGCGACAGGGCCAGACGGGAAACCAACCGGGAGTCACATTGATGAAAGCAACAATCGTCAGCGGCGCATGGAAGGGTCATCTCGGACGAGGCCTTGCGCCGAAAGAGTTGCAGTACCTGCTGGGCACCGCCCAGGGCATGACGGCAAAGGAAATAGCCAGGCAATGCAATGTCGCGGCCTGCACCGTCGCCAAGCGCTTGTCCTGCGCAATGTTCAAGCTCGGCGTGACCCGCCAGACCGCCGCCGTTGCCGAAGCCATGCGTCGACAGATCATCTCGCCGATGTGCATCACCCTGGCCGCACTGATCGCTATGCACGCAATGATCGGCGATGACGCCATGCGCCGTGACCGCCGGGTGCCGGAACGTCGTACGGCTCAGGTGCGGGTGCTGCGCCAGGCGGAACGGCCAAGCCTCACTGCGTAATCGAAAGCATCACCTCTGCCCATTCGCTGAGTGGGCTTTGGGATGCGGACGCCAACCCAGCAGACGCTGGACACCTGCATGCAGCAACCCTAGAGAACGGTGGCCACTGCCAACCCAGTGATCGAGCAACGGAGGATTCCGCTATGCACAATTAAACCCAGGCGCTCGCCGCCACCCCCTGCGTGACGTAGGGAGGTCTATGTCACGCAACGAAAAGCCCGGTTCCGATCGGGCTTTTTTACGGCTCGCCTTTATTCGTCAGCACCCTCCCCTGGGCCCACCGGCACCCACCAGGCGGTCAGGCTGCTGACGAATAAACGCAACCACAACCAAGGAGTCGGCATGAATCCAGCCATCCAACAAAGCCAAGCCTTTCTGCAGGCCCTGCGGGAACGTGTTTCGCTTTCCACTTCGGAGATGTACATGAAGATCGGTCGCGAAGAACCAGTGAAGGTGCCGCGCTTCAACGTGGTACCGCTCGGCAAGAATCTGTTCGATGTGGTGGAGCGCTCCACCGGCGTTTCCCGCGGTGCGCGCACCGGCCACGACGGCGCCTGCCAGTACGCCGAGCAGCTCGAGCGCAACGCTGACTTCTTCAGTGCGGCCAAGGCAACGTCACGGCGCTTCGGCTTCCGCATGCTGCGCTGGACGGCCGGGTTCGCCGCGATGATGGTGCTGTTCGCCTACTACGGTGTACAGCCATGATCGGCGTGCCACTGCCCGATCCACGGGACTCGTTGATCGCCAACCTGAACGAGCAAATGAAAGCCTTCTTCGGCGACGGCAACGAAGTGCAGCAGATCGCCCAGGGCGTCAGCGGCGAGAAGGCCGGAACCTACGGCGGTGGGCACAGCAACAAGCTGCGCGCCGAGCGCGACAAGATCGCGCCAAAGCTGAAGCAGGCTGTCGACTCAGGCGCAACTCTTCACCAGGCCTGCCAGGCTGTTGGTGTGGACTACAAGCGCGCCAGGCTCATTGCCCGTGAGAATGGGTTCAAGTTGCCCGACACCAAATGAGGCGCATCAGCAAGATAAACGCCGCGCGGCGCCGGCCTACATGGCTGGCTATCCCGGCAAGTGGAATCGAAGAGGTAGGCCATGGCCGAGGAACAGCAGGAGCCGACGGCGGAAGCTCTGAAGCAGCGCCGCAAGCGCGAGAAGGCAGCAGCGAAGGACGCAGCATTGGGCGTCGAGAGGTTTACGGTTGATGTCGCCGGCGTGTTCAAGGCCGACATCAAGCGACTGATGAAGCAGCACGGCTTTAACAACCAGCAGGAAGTGTTTCAGAACCTGCTGCGCAACGTGATCGCCGCCGACTTCGAAACAGCGGCGCAGATGCTCAAGTGTGTCACGACACCTTTTGTAGTTACTGAAAAGGTGTCACAGATCATCAGGGCCGCCGGCCTTAAGTCGCTCGCCGATGACCCGCCTGAGCCTGACGACCAAATTGAAACTCCAAAATAGCCCTTGCGGCATTCTGATCCGCTATCGAAGCGACAAGTCGATCCATCGTTCGGCTGATTCTTGGCACTCTGCCAACGCTTGATCTTTGGTTGCCCAGTGCTGACCTTCCACTATTTCTACTGGAGTTTTTGCCGCTTCTTGTCCTGGAATGCTAAGCCTGGCCGCAACGGGAATTTCGCTGTTATCACGCCATTTGAAATCTATCAGGACGGTAACCCCCTTCTTTGTCAGATATTCAACGGGATGTGGCCTATCAACAGATAGTGACATTTCGCTCTCCTTGATCCGGCTCCATGCCGGTCACCCGTAATACCCCAACACAAACCAAATTGCCACCACCGGACTCCGGGGGGGGCGCCGCCTGCATTGGAGAACACCATGGAATACCTCGCTCGAATCAACCCCAAGTACTTCGCGGCCATGTACCAGTGCGCGGCGAAGAACGATGTTCGCTACTACCTGAACGCTGTGAATATTGAGCGACATCCGGACGGAGGGGTGGTTATCGCCGCTACCAACGGCCACTTCCTCGGTGTGATCCACGACCCTGAAGGCTGGATGCATGAGGATCACAACTCGCTGCTGGTGGGGATTCCCTCTAAGCGCTTGATTTCAGCCTGCACCACGCGGCGCGGGCCGGATACTTTCGAACCTAACAAGCTTTGGATCGCTGAGAAGTTTTCCGTCGTGACCGGTTGCGTTGAAGCGACTGACCCGCCAGAGCCATTCGGTATTGGCGCTCATCTCACCGAGAAAACCGAGCTCGTGGACGGTAAATTCCCTGACTGGCGGAAAGTGCTGCCAACCGAGCGGGAAAAGCTCGAAACCCAGTTCCCCTGGATCAACGGCGAGTACATCGAAGCGTTCAACAAGATCGCGACAATCCTCACCGGCCGCAAGGCTTTCGCAGGCGGCGGTCTTCATTTGGAAGCCAGAGACGACTGCCGATCGGTAGTTGTCCGCTTAGCGAATTACGAGCTTAAAGACCGGTTCGTAGGAGTGATCATGCCGATGAAGGGTGATCCTCTCGAAACAATCGTTCCGGCCTTTGCGATGCCAAAGCCTGGCAGCGATGTAGATCAAGCCGCCTGACCCGGCGCCCCTCCCGGTAACACGCAAGACCCCATATCAACGAATCACGCCAGCCGGCGAGGATCCCCTATGCACGTTTTGTTCTGCAGTTACGGGAACGACTCCATCGCCCTAATCCAATGGGCTCACGAGCGCGGCCTGAAGGACGTCGTGTGCCTCTACTCCGATACCGGCTGGTCCGCGAGCTGGTGGGCAGACCGTGTAGCCAAGGGAGAAGCACTGGCCCAGGGCTACGGATTCACCACGGCCCGCACCGAGTCAGAGGGAATGCTCGAACTGGTGAAGCGTAAACGAGGCTGGCCAGGCGCCGGTGGACAGGGGCAATTCTGCACGGCGGAGCTCAAGGTGCTTCCAGCTTTGCGGTGGCTCGACGCCAACGACCCAGAAAAAGAGGCCACAGCGATGACCGGGGTACGGCGTAGCGAGAGCAAGCATCGCTCAGACGCACCCGAGCATGTAGGTGAATCAGAGCGGCATGGCGGCCGGGATCTCTGGCAGCCCCTGGTACGGCATGACGACGCGATGCGTGACGCGCTACTCCAACGGGCAGGATTCGACGTGCTTCCGCACCGGTCGCTTGAGTGCTATCCGTGCATCAACGCGAACATCGACGACATACGGCTGCTTTCCGAGGACCGGATACAGCTGATCGACATTACCGAGAAAGATCTGGGCTTCACCAAGAAGGGAAAGCCGCGGGTTATGTTTCGCACGGCACGCCGCAAAGGCGCTGTCGGAATAAGGGCTGTCGTGCAATGGGCAGCAGCGCCAAGACCGCGGGACCAGATGCAGATGTTCCCCGCTGAGTGCGACTCCGGATACTGTGGCGGATAGCCTTTTAGAGGAGCCTAAGGTTTGATGGCTGAATATCCGATCGTAAACCCATCAATTACCACATCACTGGTTGCATCCATACCTAAAAAGCTGATGTATGCTTTACTTGGTTCAGCTGCGGTATTCATAATTGGTATTATTTTAAATCCCTTCTTGTCCGAACATCCTATCTGCAAATATCCGCCAACATCTGCTTGCATCTCTCTCCCCACCATCTCTTTTAGGGTGGTGAGTACGCCAGCTTCTGGGTGGCCCTTGAGTTCATCCATCAATCTAACAAATCCTTTTTCCCCGCTGCCTATTGGTAAGTAATTACCGGGCGCAGTGATGAACTCTATTATCTCTATTTGGAAGCCTTCAAAGTCAACGCTCTGTTTGAGAAGATAGGCTTTGTAGACCTCATATCTAGGGCAGTATCCGAAAACCAAACAGTCGAAAAGATACGTCTGAAGACTATCAAGCGCGCCTATTCTCGACGACATCTCAATAACTTGTTTTTGTGCGACGGCTTTGTATAGCTCTGCAATGGACTCGATGCTTACAGGCAGCTCACTACCTCTTTTATATAGGAGATTTTGTGTGCATGTAGAAGCAATTGAGTGAGTGCTCATAGCAGATAGTGTTGATCCTGCATAGGCAAATCCAAAGCTGTGGCGTTTGCGCACTCTAAAATTGGGTGGTTTGATTGGCTCATAGCAATTCACCGGAATGGGAAATATCTTCGGACCACTATCGGTGAGAACTCCTGACTTCCCTGAGATTCGTGAATCAGCCGCACACCATAGCTGCCCGAATTTCTCTCTGTACCAAACGACCGCAAGCGTCATGAAAGCCCCCAAGAAATAGCTCACTGTAGCTGATCTCAACAAATAACTCCCCCACTCCACCGCCCGGGCATGGCCCGGCAAGGACTCCCCATGCCTACAGAAAAACGCATTCCCAAAAAAACCAAAGCCCAGCAGTTCGTCGAAAGCATGATCCGGTGCCGCGGCATCGAGTTTGCCAAGCTGGGCATGATGGTAGAGGTTGATGGTGACCTCGGGACAATCGTCGGGATGAACGGATCTGCGAACCTCGACGTTCAGTTCGCGAACCAGTTGCAGTACGGAAAGCACACGCACAACTGCCACCCAACCTGGAACGTGAAGTACTTCGACGCCGCCGGCAACGTGATTGCCCATTTTGACGAGTGCAAGTGCGTCTTTCGGCCGCTCAAGGAGGCAGCATGAAGCGCATCTACCTCAGCGGCCCCATGACCGGCCTGCCCGGCCTCAACTTCGCCGCCTTCCACGCGATGACCACCAATCTGCGCGCCGGCGGCCACACGGTCACCAACCCTGCCGAGATCAACCCCGACGGCGGGACTTGGAACGACTGCATGCGCCGCGACATTGCCGCCCTGATGAACTGCGACACTGTGGCCACCCTCCCCGGCTGGGAGCATTCAAAGGGTGCCCGCCTGGAAGTCCTGATCGCCGATCGCCTCGGCATGACGGTTGTGAATGCACATGATCTGCTTACGAGGGAATCGGCATGAGCCAAGTACTGCGATACACCCCAAGCTTGAAGCCTGGGCTGATGATTGAGGATGCCGAAGGGAAATGGGCGAAGTATGAGGTATTGGCCCAGCTAGTAGCCCAGGTTGACGCCCTGCAACAGCGACTGACCGCAGCGGATGAACTGGTCTGTGAGCGCACCGCCAGTCTTTTGGAATGTGGAACTCGTCGCAAGGCCTTGGAGAGGCGGGCGGATGTGTCGGTGGGGTTGTTGCGTGAGGCGCGCCAGCATCATGGCGTAATGCTGATGAGCGACCCACCACAGGATGCCTGGAAGTACCACCGTATGAATGAGCGTATCGACGCCGCACTCAAGACAGCAGAGGGTGGTGGCGATGACGCATAAATCCTACCGCCTTGACCCGAACGTGCGCGCCATCACCGACCTGGTGACCGACGAGCAGATGCATGGCTCATTTCAGGGCACCAACTTCGGCCACGATGACTTTCGCGGGCTATTGGCCCAGGGCTGCATCAAGGCGCTGGCCGGCTGGCACCAGGGCCACACGCTGACGAGCATCCTCGAAGAGCTGCGGCTGATCACCTGGAATCGGCAGGTTGGCAAGATCAAAGTCACAGCCAAAGGCCGCCACTACATTTGGCTCGCCTTCAAAGGCCGCCCGGGCGTCTGACCCCGACAGGAGTACATCCGTACTCTACCCGCAAAACCTGTAACCCCTCCCCCTTCAAAGTCAGCCGCTATAGCGGCAAGGACGAGTGCGCCCGTGAGCATCATCGACGACGTAATGACCGACAAGATAACCCTGCACGGCCTTGGTTTTGTGCAGATCCAGTTGGAAGGCAAACAGCGCATGCACGTCTGGCACCCTGAGCTGCCGCGCCGGGCATGCTTTGAGCACTCGGCCATCCACAATCACCGCTTTGATTTCGACTCCCTGGTAATCGTGGGTACGCAGATCAATGTTGAATTTGCCGAGTTACCGCCCGCAGCCGCCTGTTTCAAGCAGGCAACGCATGAGCTGTACATCCATGAAGGCGCCCGGAGCGCCAGGGGCGGCCGGCCATGGGTGCGCAATGGAACTGTAGAGATGCTGCAAACCGGCCGACAGGCTATTGCTGCCGGGTCGACGTATCGCATGCGGGCCTACGACTTTCACCAAACAGAGCCAGGAGGTGACGGAAAGGTGGCGACGATCCTGAAAAAGGGCTGGGAGGGCCAACAAGGCGCGCAGTCGAGCTGCGTAATCGGTGTTGAGCCCGATGGTGACTTCGACCGCTACCAGTGGTCACCGGCACAGCTCTGGGAAATTGTCGCCGACGTGATGCTCGGCCAGCGGGTGACGCCATGATCGCCACCCTCTGGTTCGCCTACGTGTTCATCTACAAGGGGCCAAGGCCATGAACGCAAAGACTGAAGTGAGAGTCGCCGACCTTACCGGCAAGGCTTTGGACTGGGCGGTAGCCATTGCGAGCGGGGCGGAGGAAGTCAAAACCACCGAACATGGCATCAGCTGCATCTACCAGCTACCAGAGGGCGGATGCTGGACCAATCTCTACACGCCATCTACTGACTGGAGCCAAGGCGGACTGCTGATTGATATGCACCGGATCAGCTTTGTAACCGCTGGCACTGGGCCAGAAGATCAATACGGAAACGAGCCCATCGTCGCGCTTTCCAGCTCGCTGCATTACAAGGCTTGCGAAGGTAGTACCCACCTCATAGCCGCGTGCCGCGCGATCGTGGCCACCAAGCTAGGCGAAACCATCAGCGTCCCCGCAGAACTCGCCTAAACCCAATCCCCCTACATGCCTGCCGGTGAGCGGCGGGCGAGGTATTCCTATGTCCGAAAGAATTCCGTGTAGCGAGTACGACGCCGAGAAAGTGCGCTGCCTCAGCGGGTTTCCCGTTCTGCATTCGGTATGCCACGGCGCTCAGTCCGGGTGTCCGACCTGTGGCGTGCCGGGCACCGCTCCCATGTGCATGCGCGAAGACCTGCCTGCGCACTTGATACGTCCTGACGGCATGCCGATCGGCTGGCCGAACAAATAACCCACCTTCTGCCGCCCAGCGCGGCAAGGACACCAAATTAAATTGATCAAGAAAGCGCGGCCCGGCAGGGTCCGCGGGAGGTAGGTATGTTTTTGACAGCAGAGGAAGTTGCCGACCTGACCGGATACAAAAAGCCAGGGGCACAGATAAAGTGGCTGACCGCCGAACGATACGGGTTCGCGGTAGGTGGTGATGGGCACCCAAAGGTGCTGCGCCAGGTTGTCATCGGGCGGCTGGGTGGTATTCAATCAAGGAAGGGGCCGGAGTTGCGGCTGTGCTGAGGTGAGATAGATGCGACCGCGCAAGAAGGACCGGCATCTGCCGGCGTGCATGTACCAGAAGCACGGCGCGTACTACTTGGTCCGAAAGGGCAAGTGGTTGCGCCTCGGCACAGAGTTTCAAGCGTCTCTCGCCGAATACGCCATGCTGCTGGACAAGCGCAGCCTGGGCGGGATGCCCAAACTGATCGACGACGCGCTCGAGCACATGCGCACCAGAACGAAGCCGGCGCTGAAGCCGAATACGCTCAAACAATACGAGGCAGCGGCCGAGCGACTGAAGGAAAACTTCGCCGACTTCGAGCCGCGGGAGGTTCTTCAGCGTCACGTCGTCGCGCTCAAGCTGCACATGGCGGACACGCCAAATATGTCGAACCGTGTGATCTCAGTACTGCGGGCAGTGTTCACCTACGCCCTAGAGCAGCAGATCGTCGATTCGAATCCGTGCATCGGCGTGCGGCGGCACCTGGAGCATAAGCGCGACAGGTACATCACTCACGGCGAGTTCCAGGCGATCTGCGCCAACTCAAGCGACAACATGCGAGTCATCTATGAGATGTGCTATCTAACCGGCCAGCGAATCGGTGACGTGCTGGCCATCCGGTTGGCCGACATTAGCCCCGAGGGCATCGCCTTCAAACAGGAGAAGACGAACGCGAGGCTGCTGGTGCAGATGACGCCAGACCTGGAAGACCTGGTGGCGCGGGCAAAGGCGCTTCCACGCAAGATCCGCGGGCTTACATTGTTCTGCTCGCCGCGCGGCGGAAAGCCGGTGCACTACAGCTCGGTCAAGGATGCATTTGCGATCAGTTGCAAGAAGGCCGGCGTCGAGGATGCCAGCCTCCACGACCTACGCGCGAAGTCGCTTTCCGACACGGACGACCAGGGCAACGACGCACAAAAGCTCGGTGGCCACACCGATGCCAAGATGACGCAACGTTATCTGCGCCTGCGCAAAATCAACGTAGGCCTACCGCCGACAATGCCTAAAAAATCCCTGTAGTATTAGACAGATGTGAATTGTCAAATAGACAGGTAGAGCCGAAAGCCCCGTATGACAGACCTTTCAAGCCACACTCCAATGATGCAGCAGTACTGGCGCCTCAAGAACCAGCACCCTGATCAGTTGATGTTCTACCGCATGGGCGACTTCTACGAGATCTTCTACGAAGACGCGAAGAAGGCCGCCAAGCTGCTGGATATCACCCTGACGGCGCGTGGGCAGTCGGCGGGGCAGTCGATTCCGATGTGTGGGATTCCTTACCATTCGTTGGAAGGTTACCTGGTCAAGCTGGTGAAGCTGGGCGAGTCGGTGGTGATCTGTGAGCAGATCGGCGACCCGGCCACCAGCAAGGGTCCGGTAGAACGTCAGGTGGTGCGCATTATTACGCCGGGGACGGTGAGTGATGAGGCGCTGCTGGATGAGCGTCGCGATAACCTGATTGCGGCGGTGTTGGGTGATGAGCGTCTGTTTGGCCTGTCGGTGCTGGATATCACCAGCGGCAACTTCAGCGTGCTGGAGATCAAGGGCTGGGAGAACTTGCTGGCAGAGCTGGAGCGCATCAACCCGGTTGAGCTGTTGATCCCGGACGATTGGCCGAAGGATCTGCCGGCGGAAAAACGCCGTGGGGCCAAGCGCCGTGCGCCGTGGGATTTCGAGCGTGACTCGGCGCTGAAAAGTCTGTGCCAGCAGTTCTCAGTACAAGACCTTAAAGGCTTCGGTTGTGAAACCCTGACCCTGGCCATCGGTGCCGCCGGTTGCTTGCTGGGTTACGCCAAGGAAACCCAGCGCACCGCCCTGCCGCATTTGCGCAGCCTGCGTCATGAGCGTCTGGACGACACCGTGGTACTCGATGGCGCGAGCCGTCGCAACCTGGAGCTGGACACCAACCTGGCCGGCGGGCGTGACAACACTCTGCAATCGGTGGTCGACCGTTGCCAGACCGCTATGGGCAGCCGCTTGCTGACGCGTTGGTTGAATCGTCCGCTACGCGACCTGAGTGTGCTGCAGGCGCGTCAGACTTCTATTACTTGCCTGCTGGACGGCTATCGCTTTGAAAAGCTGCAGCCACAGTTGAAGGAAATCGGCGATATCGAGCGCATCCTGGCGCGGATCGGCCTGCGTAACGCGCGTCCGCGTGACTTGGCGCGCCTGCGTGACGCCCTCGGTGCCTTGCCACAATTGCAAGCGGCGATGACCGAACTGGACACGCCGCACCTGCAACAGCTCGCGGTCACCGCCGGTACTTACCCGGAGCTGGCGGCGTTGCTGGAAAAAGCCATCATCGACAACCCGCCAGCAATCATCCGTGACGGCGGCGTTCTGAAGACCGGTTACGACAGCGAGCTGGACGAGCTGCAAGCCCTGAGCGAAAACGCCGGGCAGTTCCTGATTGACCTGGAAGCCCGCGAAAAAGCCCGTACCGGCCTGGCCAACCTGAAAGTCGGCTACAACCGCGTGCACGGCTATTTCATCGAATTGCCGAGCAAGCAGGCCGAGTCGGCGCCCATCGACTATCAACGTCGCCAGACACTGAAAGGCGCCGAGCGGTTTATCACCCCAGAGCTGAAAGAGTTCGAAGACAAGGCACTGTCGGCCAAGAGTCGTGCCCTGGCGCGGGAAAAGATGCTCTACGAGAACCTGCTGGAAGACCTGATCAGCCAATTGGCACCGCTGCAGGACACCGCCGCCGCCCTGGCCGAGCTGGATGTGCTGAGCAACCTGGCCGAGCGCGCGCTGAACCTTGACCTGAACTGCCCGCGCTTTGTCAGCGAGCCGTGCATGCGCATCGTGCAAGGTCGCCACCCGGTCGTAGAGCAAGTGTTGACCACGCCGTTCGTCGCCAACGACCTGTCGCTGGACGACGATACCCGCATGCTGGTGATCACCGGTCCGAACATGGGCGGTAAATCCACCTACATGCGCCAGACGGCATTGATCGTGCTGTTGGCGCATATCGGCAGCTTTGTGCCGGCGGCCAGTTGCGAGCTGTCCCTGGTGGACCGCATTTTCACCCGGATCGGCTCCAGCGACGACCTGGCCGGTGGCCGTTCGACCTTTATGGTGGAGATGAGCGAAACCGCCAACATCCTGCATAACGCCACCGAACGCAGCCTGGTGCTGATGGACGAAGTGGGCCGCGGCACCAGCACCTTCGACGGCCTGTCCCTGGCCTGGGCGGCAGCCGAACGCCTGGCGCATCTGCGTGCCTACACGCTGTTTGCCACGCACTATTTCGAGCTGACCGTGCTGCCGGAAAGCGAACCACTGGTGGCCAACGTGCACCTGAACGCTACTGAGCACAACGAGCGCATCGTGTTCCTGCACCACGTGCTGCCGGGGCCAGCCAGCCAGAGTTACGGCCTGGCCGTGGCCCAACTGGCGGGCGTGCCGAATGACGTAATCACCCGCGCCCGCGAACACCTCAGCCGCCTGGAAACCACGGCGCTGCCCCATGAAACCGTGGTCGCCAGCCCTGCCAAAGCCTCCAGCAAACCGGCGGCGCCGCATCAGAGCGACATGTTCGCTAGCCTGCCCCACCCGGTGCTGGATGAGTTGGCAAAGCTTGACTTGGATGACTTGACGCCGCGAAAAGCGCTCGAAATGTTATATGCACTGAAGACTCGGATATAACGCTGAGGCCAGCAAGCTGGTAGACTCTCGCGCGGTTTGGGATGCTGCAGGCTATTAGCCTGGCCTGCAGACTATCGCTCCCGAACCTCGCGAGCCCTGCCACAAAGGGTTTCGCCGCCGCCGCCTGAGGAGAGAATTAGAAATGACCTTCGTCGTTACCGACAACTGCATCAAGTGCAAGTACACCGACTGCGTGGAAGTATGTCCGGTGGACTGCTTCTACGAAGGCCCGAACTTCCTGGTCATCCACCCGGACGAGTGCATTGATTGCGCCCTGTGTGAACCTGAATGCCCGGCCGTCGCTATTTTCTCCGAGGACGAAGTCCCGGCAGGTATGGAGCAGTTCATTCAGTTGAACGTCGAGTTGGCGGAAATCTGGCCGAATATCACTGAACGCAAAGACCCGATGCCGGATGCAGCGGAGTGGGATGGCAAAAAAGGTAAGATTGCAGACCTCGAGCGCTGATAGCTTCGCCTCCCAAAAGGCCCCTTGCGGGCCTTTTTGCGTTTCTGGAAAGCAGGTTTCACTTTCCTACAGGCAAAAAAAAGGGGCGGTATGACCCGCCCACATTTTTTCCCTAGTCCCTGTATTCCTTTTCATCATCCTGATGAATCGCATCCTGCGACGTTCCCTAAACCATCGTTCCTTGATGGCTGTGTCAATCCGTGGACACAGGGCTGATGTTAGAGAGTTCCGAAGGAAGTTCAACGGGATCCATTCCTGCGACCGACAGGCTTTCATGCTCAGCAGATAATAATTAATTGTTATTTTTCAAAAGGATAGAAAACACTCTCGATGAACCGGGACGTACTTGGCGGGCAAAAAAACCAAACGCTTACGAAAAAGTAAGCAAATGCTTACACGACCAATTGCGTAAATGAGAAATAAACCCGCCTTGACCACCGTCCAGCCATGAAAAAGCCCCGACACCGTCGAGGCTTTTTCCCTTCAATGCCCTCAGTCGTCGCTGACGGTGATGGTCGGCATCGCCGGCGCAGCGGCTTCCTGCAGCACGATACGCGCGCCCACATGGCGGGCCAGCTCCTGATACACCATGGCTATCTGGCCATCAGGGTCCGCCGCAACAGTCGGCTTGCCACCGTCCGCCTGTTCACGAATCACCATCGACAGTGGCAATGAAGCCAGCAGTTCCACCCCGTACTGGGTGGCAAGCTTCTCGCCACCGCCTTCGCCGAACAGATGCTCGGCGTGGCCGCAGTTGGAGCAGATGTGCACGGCCATGTTCTCCACGACGCCCAGCACCGGGATATTGACCTTGCGGAACATTTCCACGCCTTTTCTCGCGTCGAGCAATGCCAGGTCCTGGGGCGTGGTGACGATCACCGAGCCAGCCACCGGGACTTTCTGCGCCAGGGTCAGCTGGATATCACCGGTGCCTGGAGGCATGTCGATCACCAGGTAGTCCAGGTCGCCCCAGGCGGTCTGGGTGACCAGTTGCAGCAAGGCGCCGGAGACCATCGGCCCGCGCCAGACCATCGGCGTGTTGTCATCGGTAAGGAAGGCCATCGACATCACTTCCACACCCAGGGACTCGATCGGCACGAACCACTTCTGATCCTTGACCTTAGGCCGTGTGCCCTCGGCGATGCCAAACATCACGCCTTGGCTCGGGCCGTAGATATCCGCATCAAGGATGCCCACGCGTGCGCCTTCGCGGGCCAAGGCCAGGGCCAGGTTGGCCGCCGTGGTGGACTTGCCCACGCCGCCCTTGCCGGAGGCCACAGCCACCACGTTCTTGACGTTGGCCAGCCCTGGGATTTGCGCCTGGGCCTTGTGCGCAACGATCACACACTGGATGTCGACCTTGGCCGAACGCACGCCGTCCAAGCCCTCGATGGCCATCTGCAGCATCTGCGCCCAACCGCTCTTGAACAGACCGGCGGCATAACCCAGTTCCAACTGGACCGACACTTGGTCGCCCTGGACGTCGATGGCACGCACACAGCCGGCACTGACCGGGTCCTGGTTCAAATAAGGGTCGGTGTACTGGCGAAGCACGGCTTCCACCGCTGCGCGATTGACGGCGCTCATGGGCTACTCCCGAAAAAGACTGACTGAAACAGGCGGCTATCCTAACCGTTCCAGCGGCGTTACGGCATGCTTTCGCAGGTTCGGAAGATTCTGAAACAGCGCCACGGGGTGAAATATATTTCCCGGCGCTTTATAGTGGCCGACCTCCGTTTCATCAAGTAGCCGAGCCCCATGTCCGAGCCACGCAAGATCCTCGTCACCAGCGCCCTGCCCTATGCCAATGGTTCCATCCATCTTGGCCATATGCTTGAGTACATCCAGACCGATATGTGGGTGCGCTTTCAGAAGCATCGTGGCAACCAATGCATTTATGTCTGCGCGGACGACGCCCACGGTTCGGCCATCATGTTGCGCGCCGAAAAGGAAGGGATCACCCCGGAACAACTGATCGCCAACGTGCAGGCTGAACACAGCGCCGACTTTGCCGAGTTCCTGGTGGATTTCGACAACTTCCACTCGACCCACTCCGAAGAAAACCGCGAGCTGTCGAGCCAGATCTATCTGCGTTTGAAAGAAGCCGGGCATATCGACCAGCGTTCGGTGACCCAGTATTTCGACCCGGAAAAGAAAATGTTCCTGGCCGACCGCTTCATCAAGGGCACCTGCCCGAAATGCGGCACTGAAGACCAATACGGCGACAACTGCGAGAAATGCGGTGCGACCTACGCGCCCACCGAGCTGAAGAACCCTAAGTCGGCGATCTCTGGCGCCACCCCGGTGCTCAAGGATTCCCAGCATTTCTTCTTCAAGCTCCCGGATTTCCAGCAGATGCTGCAAACCTGGACCCGAAGCGGCACCTTGCAGGACGCCGTGGCCAACAAACTCTCCGAATGGCTCGACAGCGGCCTGCAGCAGTGGGACATCTCCCGCGATGCGCCGTACTTCGGCTTCGAAATCCCGGGCGAGCCGGGCAAGTACTTCTACGTGTGGCTGGACGCGCCGATCGGCTACATGGCCAGCTTCAAGAACCTGTGCGACCGCACTCCGGATCTGGACTTCGACGCGTTCTGGAGCAAGGAATCCACTGCCGAGCTGTACCACTTCATCGGCAAGGACATCGTCAACTTCCACGCGCTGTTCTGGCCGGCAATGCTTGAAGGTTCGGGCTATCGCAAGCCGACCGCCATCGCGGTGCACGGCTACCTGACGGTCAACGGCCAGAAGATGTCCAAGTCCCGTGGCACCTTTATCAAGGCGCGCACCTACCTGGACCACCTGTCGCCGGAATACCTGCGCTACTACTACGCCTCCAAACTGGGCCGTGGCGTCGATGACCTGGACCTGAACCTGGAAGACTTCGTACAGAAGGTCAACTCGGACCTGGTCGGCAAGGTCGTCAACATTGCCAGCCGTTGTGCCGGGTTTATCCACAAGGGCAACGCTGGCCTGCTGGTGGCCGAGAACGCCGCTCCGGAACTGACCGACGCCTTCCTGGCCGCTGCGCCAAGCATCGCCGATGCCTATGAAGCCCGCGACTTTGCCCGTGCCATGCGCGAAATCATGGGCCTGGCCGACCGTGCCAACGCCTGGATCGCCGACAAGGCACCGTGGTCGCTGAACAAACAGGAAGGCAAGCAGGCGGAAGTGCAGGCGATCTGCGCCACGGGCGTCAATCTGTTCCGCCAACTGGTGATATTCCTCAAGCCGGTGCTGCCGTTGTTGGCCGCCGACGCCGAGGCGTTCCTCAACGTGGCGCCGCTGACCTGGAACGATCACACCACGCTGCTCAGCAACCATCAGTTGAACGAGTTCAAGCCGCTGATGACCCGTATCGACCCGGTCAAAGTCCAGGCGATGACCGACGCTTCGAAAGAAGACCTGGTCGCCAGCCAGACCGATACCGGTTCGGCTGCGCCCGCGGGCAATGGTGAGTTGGCCAAAGATCCGATCTCTGCGCAAATCGACTTTGATGCTTTCGCTGCCATAGACCTGCGTGTCGCGCTGATCGTCAAGGCCGAAGCCGTAGAAGGTGCCGACAAGCTGCTGCGCCTGACCCTGGACCTCGGTGGCGAGCAACGCAACGTGTTCTCCGGCATCAAGAGCGCTTATCCGGACCCATCCAAGCTGGATGGTCGCCTGACCATGATGATCGCCAACCTCAAACCTCGGAAAATGAAGTTCGGCATGTCCGAGGGCATGGTGATGGCGGCCGGCCCGGGTGGGGAAGAGATCTACCTGCTCAGTCCTGACAGTGGTGCGAAGCCGGGCCAACGGATCAAGTAGCCTGCAAAGTTAGTATTTGTGGTGAGCGGGCTTGCCCCGCCCGAGGCTGCGAAGCGGCCCTAAAACCAGGCACCCGGTTCTATCTGTAAAAACCGTGGTGGCAATGATGGGGCCGCTTCGCGCCCCAGCGCGGGGCAAGCCCGCTCACCACAAGAAAGCGCAACCACCCCAGCCCAGTTTGCTTAACCGGCATGCCCATGATCACCCCATGAATCTCATTCAACGTATCGACGCGCTGCTGCCGCAGACCCAATGCGGCAAATGCGGGCACCCAGGCTGCAAACCTTACGCTGAGGGTATTGCTCAAGGCGAAGCGATCAACAAGTGCCCGCCCGGGGGACAGGAAACCATTGCGGGTCTTGCGCAATTGTTGCGCGTGCCGGTGCTGGAATTGGATATCAGCCGAGGGGAAGCTCCGGCCCAGATCGCCTATATCCGCGAGGCCGAGTGCATTGGTTGCACCAAGTGCATCCAGGCCTGCCCGGTGGATGCCATTGTCGGCGCAGCCAAGCTGATGCACACGGTCATCGTCGATGAGTGCACCGGTTGCGATCTCTGCGTCGCGCCCTGCCCCGTTGACTGCATTGAAATGCGTCCGACCGCCACCGTATTACCGATTGTGGGTGGCCTGGCCACCAACGATCAGCAACGGCAAGGACGAGCTCTCAAGCGCGACCGGGCAAGACGCCGTTATGAACAACGCAATGCACGGCTGCAACGGGAAGAAGCGCAGAAGCTCGCTGAACGCCTGGCTCGGGCAAAACGCTCAGTACCGGATTTGCCTGTGCAGGTCGGTACAGCACAGGACGCAGCGATCAAGAAAGCCAAAATCACGGTCGCCATGAGTCGCGCACAACTGCATAAATCCTTGAAGGCCTTCGGTCACCCACCAACCTTTGATCAACAGTCGCAGTTGATCGTCTTGCAGCAGCAGTTCGAAGCGGCAGAACAAGCGCTGACCGCGCTGGAACTGGGCACCGCACCGAAGGCAGTAGGTACGACTTCGAATACTGCCGACCTCAAGCGCGCGAAAATCCAGCTGGCAATGCGCCGCGTGGAATTGAAGAAAGCTCATGACTTAAACGCCAGCCCGCAACAACTGGCCGAGGCGCAACACAACTTAGAAGAGGCGCAGCGTCAAGTGGATGCCCACGGCAACACCTGACCCGCAAAACCTGTATTGCTACAATCCCGCCGATCGACTGCCAGGGAAACCCCACCCCATGAACGCCGCAAAACGCCTGGAAATTTTCCGCAGGCTCCACGAAGACAATCCAGAACCCAAGACCGAACTGGCCTACACCACGCCGTTCGAGTTGCTGATTGCGGTGATCCTGTCGGCTCAATCCACGGACGTCGGCGTGAACAAGGCCACAGCCAAGCTGTACCCTGTGGCGAATACTCCCGAAGCAATCCATGCATTGGGTGTGGATGGGTTGTCGGAATACATCAAGACCATTGGCCTGTACAACAGCAAGGCCAAGAACGTCATTGAAACTTGCCGCCTGCTGGTGGAACTGCACGGCAGTGAAGTACCGCAAACCCGCGAAGCCTTGGAAGCCCTGCCAGGCGTCGGGCGCAAAACCGCCAACGTGGTGCTCAACACCGCGTTCCGGCAACTGACCATGGCGGTGGACACCCATATCTTCCGGGTCAGCAATCGAACCGGCATCGCCCGTGGCAAGAACGTGGTGGAGGTGGAAAAGCAGCTGATGAAGTTCGTGCCCAAGCCCTATCTGCTGGATTCCCACCACTGGCTGATCCTTCATGGCCGCTACGTTTGTCAGGCCCGCAAGCCGCGCTGCGGCAGCTGTCGCATCGAAGACCTGTGCGAATACAAGGACAAGACGTCCGACGATTGACAGATCATTGATTTTCTCGATCAATCGATTGAAAAAATCTTTTTTACCGGATCATGGATTATCGTTATAAGGAGCGCCAACGGCAGTCTTAGCCCGGAGTGAACCTTATGAGCACTGGCAAAGAGCAACTGGAAGTGGAAGACGACCTCGTTGAGTCGGACGACGATGGGGCAGAGGCGCCTGTGGCAGAGGTCGCCAAGACCAATTTAAGCAAACGCCGCACTATCGATAATCTCCTGGAAGAACGACGCTTGCAAAAACAGCTGGCCGATTACGACTTCGACCTCTGATCGAGCAATCGACAGCCGGAAGCCTCCTTCGCGGAGGCTTTTTTCTGCCGGTGCCCCTGACAATACGCTGTGCTATGCCCTCCTCTATACCAAGCCGTTACGCTGGGCCAGCTCGATCAGGTCCACCAGTGAACGCGCATTGAGCTTGAGCAGCAAACGCGTCTTGTAGGTGCTGACGGTCTTGTTGCTAAGAAACATGCCGTCGGCGATCTCCTTGTTGGTCCTGCCCCGCGCCAGTTGCTGCAATACCATCATTTCTCGCCCGGAGAGGCGCTCGACCATATCGGCCTCGCTGGCATTGCCCATGGTGGAGCGTACCGAGTTGAGCGCCTGGTTCGGGAAATAGCTGTAGCCCGACAGGACCGCCTTGATAGCACTCAGCAACTCGGTCAGGTCCTGTTGCTTGCATACGTAGCCTGCCGCTCCCGCCTGCATGCAACGCATGGAAAAGTGACCAGGGGCCTGAGATGTGAGGACCAGCACCTTGAATGGCACAGCCTGCTTGGTGGAAGACAACCGGCAAATAACTTCCAGGCCGTCAAGTTTGGGAATACCGATGTCCAGTATCACTATGTCCGGCATATGCTCCCGCGCAAGTTGCAACGCATCGACACCGTTATCGGTCTCGGCAACGACCTCATAACCATGACGTTCCATTAGCATACGCACAGCAAGACGAATGACGGGATGATCGTCCACGATCAGCACTTTATTCATGAGAAAGTCCAATTTCGCTGTTCGAATTATTTAGAGCAAGCACAATAGCCTAGTCGTTTCCTAGTTGGCATAGCGTTACCCCCCAAGCAACAGCAAGCAGAGACCCACCCCACAGTGATAAAGGAATTGCCCTACAAAAAAACGCCCTCTCGGAGGGATCAGGTTTTATGGATCCTTTCAGAACTTTCCGGGGGCCTACATACTTTGAGTGAAATATCCGTGGCTTATAGGGGGCTGGGTAAACGTGCCGCACATGACTCTCAGGAAATGCCCCTTGTCTCTCGCCCGCCGCAGGGGGAAACGGCCAGAATGAGGCGTCTGCTTTAGTTCCATTTAACATATCCACTTACATCCTTAATTCCTACAGACCATTCAATGTTTTGTCTCTTCTCCGCACTTGTATGAGTGAATTATCTGTAAGACCAGTTCCTACACAGATGTAAAAAATTCATTCCCCCTACAACATTTGAACAATAATTCATTCAAACCCAATTTTTGGTAAAGGTTTTGAGGAAAAACATCCACGGCCGTTTAATCGTTATAAACATAAAAGTCTTCACAGAATCACAGGCAAAAAAAATGGCCCCTTTAGCAAGGGGCCATTCTTCACAACACGTTGAGACTTAGAACAGCGAGCGACCTTTGTTGGCCGCAATGCGCATGCGCAATGCGTTCAACTTGATAAAGCCTGCCGCGTCCGCCTGGTTGTAAGCGCCGCCGTCCTCTTCAAAGGTGGCGATGTTGGCGTCGAACAGCGATTCATCGGACTTGCGACCGGTAACGATCACGTTGCCCTTGTACAGCTTCAGGCGCACAACGCCGTTCACGTGAACCTGGGAAGCGTCGATCATCTGTTGCAGCATCAGACGCTCAGGACTCCACCAGTAGCCGGTGTAGATCAGGCTGGCGTACTTGGGCATCAGCTCGTCTTTGAGGTGAGCCACTTCACGGTCCAGGGTGATGGACTCGATGGCGCGATGGGCGCGCAGCATGATGGTGCCGCCTGGGGTTTCGTAGCAGCCGCGGGACTTCATGCCCACGTAGCGGTTCTCGACGATGTCGAGACGGCCGATACCGTGTTCGCCACCGATACGGTTCAAGGTCGCCAGTACGGTGGCCGGAGTCATTTCGACGCCGTCCAGCGCGACGATGTCGCCGTTGCGGTAGGTCAGCTCCAGGTATTGCGGCTTGTCGGGAGCGTTCTCCGGGGAGACGGTCCACTTCCACATGTCTTCTTCGTGCTCGGTCCAGGTGTCTTCCAGCACGCCACCTTCATAGGAGATGTGCAGCAGGTTGGCGTCCATCGAGTACGGGGATTTCTTCTTGCCGTGGCGCTCGATCGGGATTGCGTGCTTCTCAGCGTAATCCATCAACTTTTCACGGGACAGCAGGTCCCATTCACGCCAAGGGGCAATCACTTTCACGCCAGGCTTGAGCGCGTAGGCACCCAGTTCGAAACGCACCTGGTCGTTGCCCTTGCCGGTAGCGCCATGGGAAATGGCGTCGGCGCCGGTTTCGTTGGCGATTTCGATCAGGCGTTTGGCGATCAGCGGACGTGCGATGGAGGTACCCAGCAGGTACTCGCCTTCGTAGACGGTGTTGGCGCGAAACATCGGGAAAACGAAATCGCGGACGAACTCTTCGCGCAGGTCGTCAATGTAGATCTCTTTCACGCCCATGGCTTGCGCCTTGGCACGTGCTGGTTCGACCTCTTCGCCCTGACCCAGGTCAGCGGTGAAGGTCACCACTTCACAGTTATAAGTATCCTGCAGCCACTTGAGGATCACCGAAGTGTCCAGGCCGCCGGAATACGCGAGAACGACCTTGTTTACGTCGGCCATGCCATCACTCCACGGGGTTGTACGGAAAGGCGTCGATTCTACCGACCAAAACCGCGAATTTACAGGGGCGCGACAGCAAATGAAGATAAAGCGACAGATTATGTCGAACGGGCGACCGATGGTCGCACCTTAGGAGGTGTGCGCGGGGTTGCTTGGGCCGGTGGCCGTGGGGGCCGGTTTCTCGGGGGCAGCCACGCGCTCTAGCTGAATATTCACGCGGCGGTTACGTGCCCGGTTGGCCGCGTTGGTGTTGGGCGCCAATGGGTAGCTTTCGCCGTGGAAACGCAGGGTGATCTGCGATTCCGGAATCCCGTTGGCCTTGAAGTAGTCCATGACCGCCAGGCCGCGACGGCGCGAGACGTCGCGATTGGTGAGTCGGTTGCCGCTGTTGTCCGAATGACCGTTCAACTCGATATGGTTGACGGTGGGGTCGGCTTTCATGAACGCGAGAATCACGTCGAGTTTCTTCTTGGCGAGCGCGTCCAGCTCGATTCCGCCACCCGGGAAACCGACTTCAGTCTGTTTGACCTGGTCATAATTCATCGGCAACAGCTTGGCGGTGCACAGCTGGTAATCGTTGTAGGCCTTGTTGAATTTAACCGGCAGCAGACGGATTTCCGAATAGCCGCCCTCACGCCCATAGTGCCGCACGGTCGGGCTACGCCCTTCCAGCAAGCCATTGAACAAGCGCCCGGCCTGCGCCTGGGAGCTGTTGAACAGTACATCGCCACTGCCGGCACGCACGGCGCCGAGGTTGATATCGCCTCGCCCCGGCTGCCACGGCGCAGCGGCGGCCAGCAACGTGGCCGAACCGGCTCCCAGCGAGCCGTTGTAGGCTTTCAGGCGAAATGTCGCCTGCTCGCCGGCCCGGCGCACGAACTCACCCGAACCGAAATCGGTGATTGGCTGGGTCAAGCGGCACTCGAACTGGTCGCCTTCCACCTTCCACTCAATATTCTCCAGACGTGTCTGGAACGTGAGGGCCATCGCAGGCAGGCTGGCGAACACACTGAGCAGGGCTAGATATTGCTGGCGCACGTGAGGCTCCACTGGTTTCTACAACACTTCAAAGCGTCATACATCGATAAGGCATACCCAAGGCTATCGGTTGCATCCTGCAAAACTTGATAGCGAGTGCCTGAAAGCGTCTTTTCCGGTAGCATTCCCACCAGATTGACCCGCCTGGAATCCCCAATGTCCGACCGCCTGACCCTGCTGCGTCCCGACGACTGGCATATTCATCTTCGCGATGGTGCTGCGTTACCCCACACCGTGGCCGATGTCGCGCGCACGTTTGGCCGCGCCATCATCATGCCTAACCTGGTACCTCCGGTGCGTAATGCCGAGCAAGCCGATGCCTATCGCCAGCGTATCCTCGCTGCACGACCGGCCGGCAGCCGCTTCGAACCGTTGATGGTGCTCTACCTCACCGACCGCACCCAGCCCGAAGAGATTCGCGAGGCCAAGGCCAGCGGTTTCGTGCACGCCGCCAAGCTGTACCCGGCCGGCGCGACGACCAACTCCGATTCCGGCGTGACCAGTATCGACAAGATCCTGCCGGCCATCGAAACCATGGCCGAAGTCGGCATGCCGCTGTTGATCCACGGTGAAGTCACCCGTGGCGACGTGGATGTCTTCGACCGCGAGAAGATCTTCATCGACGAGCATATGCGCCGTGTGGTCGAGCTGTTCCCGACCCTCAAGGTGGTGTTCGAACACATCACCACCGCCGATGCCGTGCAGTTCGTCAGCGAGGCCTCCGCCAACGTCGGCGCGACGATCACCGCGCATCACTTGCTATACAACCGCAACCACATGCTGGTGGGCGGGATTCGACCGCACTTCTATTGCCTGCCGATCCTCAAGCGCAACACCCACCAGGTGGCCTTGCTGGATGCAGCGACCAGCGGCAATCCGAAGTTCTTCCTCGGCACCGACTCCGCGCCTCATGCCCAGCACGCCAAGGAAGCGGCGTGTGGCTGTGCCGGTTGCTACACCGCCTATGCAGCGATCGAGTTGTATGCCGAAGCGTTCGAACAGCGTAACGCCCTGGACAAGCTCGAAGGTTTCGCCAGCCTCAACGGCCCGCGTTTCTACGGCCTGCCGGCGAATACCGACCGCATCACCCTGGTCCGTGAAGACTGGACCGCCCCTGCCAGCCTGCCGTTTGGCGAGCTGACTGTCATCCCGCTGCGCGCCGGTGAAACACTGCGCTGGCGCCTGCTGGAGGAAAGCAAGTGAGTGAAGACCATTACGATGACGAACATGAGCACAGTGGTGGCGGTTCGCGTCATCCGATGGCCGAGCGGTTTCGCGGCTATCTGCCGGTTGTCATCGACGTAGAAACCGGTGGTTTCAATTGCGCCACCGACGCATTGCTGGAAATCGCCGCAACCACCATCGGCATGGACGAGCAGGGTTTTGTGTTCCCGGAACACACCCACTTCTTCCGCGTCGAACCGTTTGAAGGCGCGAATATCGAAGCCGCCGCTTTGGAATTCACGGGCATCAAGCTTGATCACCCACTGCGCATGGCGGTGAGTGAAGAAGCGGCGCTGACCGATATCTTCCGTGGTGTGCGCAAGGCGTTGAAGGCCAATGGCTGCAAACGCGCGATCCTGGTCGGCCACAACAGCAGTTTCGACCTGGGTTTCCTGAACGCCGCCGTGGCGCGGTTGGACATGAAGCGCAACCCGTTCCACCCGTTCTCCAGCTTCGACACGGCCACCCTCGCCGGCCTGGCGTATGGCCAGACCGTGTTGGCGAAAGCCTGCCAGGCCGCCGGTATTGACTTTGACGGGCGTGAGGCTCACTCGGCTCGCTACGACACAGAGAAAACCGCCGAGCTGTTCTGCGGCATCGTCAACCGCTGGAAAGACATGGGCGGCTGGGAAGACTTCAACGACTAACAGCGCTTTTGTGGTGAGCCCGCCGACTATGGTGTGCGGGCTTACTGTGGTGAGCGGGCTTGCCCCGCGCTGGGCTGCGAAGCAGCCCTAAAACCTGCCTGCGAGGTTTAACTGAATAAATGCGCTGCCTGGATTGGGGCTGCTGCGCAGCCCAGCGCGGGGCAAGCCCGTTCACCACAAAAAAAACCGGCCTTCTCAGGCCGGTTTTTTTGTACCTCGAACCTGGCTTACAGCTTGCCAGCGTTCTCGGTCAGGTAAGCCGCAACGCCTTCTGGCGAAGCGTTCATGCCTTTGTCGCCTTTTTTCCAGTTGGCAGGGCAGACTTCGCCGTGCTCTTCGTGGAATTGCAGGGCGTCGACCAGGCGGATCAGCTCTTCCATGTTACGACCCAGTGGCAGGTCGTTGATGATCTGGGAGCGGACAACGCCCTTGTCGTCGATCAGGAAAGCGCCACGGAAGGCCACGCCGCCTTCAGACTCAACGTCGTAGGCCTTTGCGATGTCGTGCTTCATGTCGGCAGCCATGGTGTATTTGACTTTGCCGATGCCGCCATCATTGATGGCGGTGTTGCGCCAGGCGTTGTGGGTGAAATGGGAGTCGATGGAAACAGCTACCACTTCAACGTTGCGCGCCTTGAAATCGTCCATGCGGTGGTCCAGAGCGATCAGCTCCGAAGGGCAGACGAAGGTGAAGTCCAGCGGGTAGAAGAACACCAGGCCGTATTTGCCTTTGATGGCTTCAGACAGTTTGAAGCTGTCTACGATTTCGCCATTGCCGAGGACGGCTGGGACGTCGAAATCCGGGGCTTGTTTGCCGACGAGTACGCTCATTGGGTATCTCCTGATGTAGAGGTGACGATTGAAGTAAAAGGACCGGCCTCGAGTCTGCCGTTAATAAGCGACAGCCCTGTGACGCAGTCACGCTTCGTGAAGACCGACCATCATACACTGAAAAAACCGTTCGTCAGTGCGGGCGCGGTGCCAGCAAATACCCTACGAATCTACTTTGACAATCATTCTCGTTAACATTAAGATCCATCGCACTTAAGCCTTAAACCCGCGACGGTTCTCCCTTATGTATGTGTGCCTCTGTACTGGCGTCACCGACGGACAAATCCGCGAAGCAATCTATGAAGGTTGCTGCAGCTACAAGGAAGTGCGTGAAACCACCGGCGTTGCCAGCCAGTGCGGTAAATGCGCTTGCCTCGCCAAGCAAGTGGTACGGGAAACCCTGACGCAGCTGCAGACAGCCCAGGCCGCGCTCCCCTATTCAGCAGAATTTACACACGCCTGATTGGGCGTGTTTTAAAGAACCGGACTTAGTGTCCGGTTTTTTTATGCCCGCAATTCAATTAGTTAGCGTCAAGACGCGGAACACAAACATTCTTATTCCGATTAATTTTCATTTATTATTCAATAACTTAGGTTTGACACTAGGGAATTCGCCGCTCAAACTCCGCCTTATACACAGCTATTACAGGGCAGGACCCCAGTCATGAAAGGCGACATCTCAGTCATCCAGCAACTCAACAAAATCCTTGCCAATGAACTGGTCGCGATCAATCAGTACTTTCTGCATGCGCGCATGTATGACGATTGGGGCCTGGAAAAGCTGGGCAAGCGCGAATACAAAGAATCCATCAAGGCCATGAAAGATGCGGACGCGCTGATCAAGCGCATCCTGTTCCTGGAAGGCCTGCCGAACGTACAGGACCTGGGCAAGCTGAACATCGGCGAGCACACCCAGGAAATGATCAGCAGCGATCTGAAGTTCGAACACAAGAGCCACAGCGACCTCAAGGCCGCCATCGCTCACTGCGAAAGCAAAGGTGACTTCGGCAGCCGCGAACTGCTGGAAGACATCCTCGAAGACCAGGAAGAACACATCGACTGGCTGGAGACCCAACTGGGCCTGATCGACAAAGTCAGCCTGGAAAACTACCTGCAATCGCAGATGGGCGAAGAATAAGCCCCCAGCTCGCAGGTACAAAAAAGCCCCGCTCTCTCACGAGAAGCGGGGCTTTTTATTGCGTCCGGATCAAGCTTCAGTCTTGACTGCCGCTTTTGCCGCTGCATCTTTGATCAACGACTGCAACGAACCGTCTGCGGCCATTTCAGTGATGATGTCGCTACCGCCGACCAGCTCACCGGCAACCCACAGTTGTGGGAAGGTCGGCCAGTTGGCGTACTTCGGCAGGTTGGCGCGGATTTCAGGGTTTTGCAGGATATCCACGTAAGCGAATTTTTCGCCGCACGCCATGATGGCCTGGGACGCCTTCGCGGAGAAACCGCACTGAGGAGCGTTTGGCGCGCCCTTCATGTAAAGCAGAATGGTGTTGTTGGCAATCTGCTCTTTGATCGTTTCGATGATATCCATGGAACACCTCGGCTGGAACTTTGCGACTCACAGGTCGGCACGGTGGCGCATTGTAACGCAAAATTCCAGCCTGGTGCTCAGGCGGCTGCTACCTGCACCGGCACGCCATTGAGCGCTGCATTGCCCGATAGCTCGTCCAGTTGCCGTTCGTCGGTCAAATCATTGGCACTCGCCCCTGGCTGCCCACTGGCGATAGTCATCTGTACTCCCGGCCGTCCGTGACCCCAACCATGAGGCAGACTTACCACGCCGGGCATCATGTCCAGGCTGGCCACCACTTCCACTTCGATCATGCCGATGCGCGAGCTGACACGGACCCGCTGGCCATCGCTCAATTGACGACTGGCCAGATCGTCCGGATGCATCAGCAATTGATGGCGCGGCTTGCCCTTCACCAGCCGGTGATAGTTATGCATCCACGAATTATTACTGCGCACATGGCGGCGACCGATCAGCAGCAGTTCGTCATCGATAGGCACCGGTTGCGCGGCAAAACGCACCAGGTCGGCAAGGATCACTGGCGGCGCCGCTTGCACCTTGCCATCGGCGGTTTTCAAACGCGCTGAAAGGTTGGGTTGCAGCGGCCCTAAGTCCACGCCGTGGGGATAATCCGCCAGCATGGCCACGGACAACTTGTGGCTGGATGCATCACCATAGGCGCCCGCACGCAGACCGAAATCAATCATTTGCGCAGGGGGCATCGTCGGCTTGAGCGCGACACCATTGTAAGCAGCGAAGGCTTTGGCCAGGCCGACAAAAATCTCCCAGTCATGCAGCGCGCCCGCAGGCTTGGGCAAGATCGCCCGATTGAAGCGGGTGACGTTACGCACCGCAAACATATTGAAGGTGGTGTCGTAATGATCGTTTTCCAGCGCCGACGTAGACGGCAGGATCAGGTCGGCATAGCGCGTGGTTTCGTTGATGTAGAGGTCGATGCTGACCATGAACTCCAGCCCATCGAGGGCCTGTTCCAATTGCCGGCCGTTCGGCGTCGACAACACGGGATTACCCGCGACCGTGACCAATGCACGGATTTGTCCTTCACCCTCGGTGAGCATTTCCTCAGCCAGGGCCGACACAGGCAACTCGCCACCGTACTCCGGACGCCCGGAAACCCGACTCTGCCAGCGATTGAAATGCCCTCCACCGGTCGACGCCACCAGGTCCACCGCCGGCGTGGTGCACAACGCGCCTCCGACGCGGTCCAGGTTGCCAGTCACCAGGTTGATCAACTGCACCAGCCAATGGCACAGCGTGCCGAATGCCTGGGTCGACACGCCCATGCGCCCGTAGCACACGGCCTTGTCGGCTGCAGCAAAGTCCCGCGCCAACTGGCGGATCTGCTCGGCAGGCACCGCACATTGGCGGCTCATGGCCTCGGCGGTAAACCCAGCGATAGCGCGCCGTACGTCCTCAAGGCCTTCAATCGGTAAATGGCTGTCGCGGGTCAGGTTCTCGCTGAACAAGGTGTTGAGCACGCCGAACAACAACGCCGCATCACCGCCTGGACGCACGAACAGATGCTGGTCGGCCATCGCCGCCGTTTCACTGCGCCGTGGGTCGATCACCACCACTTTGCCGCCCCGCGCCTGGATCGCCTTGAGGCGCTTCTCCACGTCGGGCACGGTCATGATGCTGCCGTTGGACGCGAGCGGATTGCCCCCCAGGATCAGCATGAAGTCGGTGTGATCGATGTCCGGGATCGGCAGCAACAGGCCGTGGCCGTACATGAGGTAACTGGTGAGGTGATGGGGCAACTGGTCCACAGACGTCGCGGAAAACCGATTGCGCGTCTTCAACTGGCCCAGGAAGTAGTTGCTGTGAGTCATCAGCCCATAGTTGTGCACGCTGGGGTTGCCCTGGTACACCGCCACCGCATTCTGCCCATGCTGCGCCTGTATGCCTGACAACCGCTCGGCTACAAGCGCGAAGGCGTCTTCCCACGCAATCGGCTGCCATTCGCTACCGACCCGCAACATGGGCTGGTGCAAGCGGTCGGGATCGTTCTGGATATCCTGCAACGCGACGGCCTTGGGGCAGATGTGCCCACGGCTGAACGTATCCAACGCATCGCCCTTGATCGAGGTGATCGCCAGGCTGCCGTCGTCGGCTTGGGTGGTTTCCAGGGTCAGGCCACAAATGGCTTCACACAGGTGGCAGGCACGGTGGTGGAGAGTCTTGGTCATGGCCAGTCTCTTTTATAGGGGCTTTGATCCCACTATGGGTCGAGACCGACGGGGGCGCCACCAATGTTCGTCCCGTGAATCGGCCTGCATCAGGCCAGGCCATGGACAAGCGTGAGCAAATGTTTCAAAACACGTCATACCGCCTCTGAAACCGACGCAGCCTGGCCTGCGCCCGCCCCCGCACGTTGCAAAAGGTCTCGGCGCCAGTGTACAAATGGCTCGCTGCTGTCTGGAAATAGTCTTCAAAAGCGCCCCGGCGCCCTGCTTGAACACCCTTAAAAACCGTAGCCCTATTGGTAAGACGCGACATTTAATTATAAGATCGCGCCTTCCCCTATTTCGTCGCCCCGTGCGGCTTTCGCCGCAGGTCTCGCCCGTTGTCACAATAAACAAGGCTTTGAGTATCTGCGGTCTGTTGCAAAAAGGTAGTTAATGATGAGCGCAAGGCACTTTCTCTCCCTGATGGATTGCACGCCCGAAGAGCTGGTCAGCGTGATCCGTCGAGGCATTGAGCTTAAAGACCTGCGTAACCGCGGCGTACTGTTCGAGCCTTTGAAAAACCGCGTGCTCGGCATGATCTTCGAGAAGTCGTCGACCCGCACCCGCGTGTCATTCGAAGCCGGCATGATCCAATTGGGTGGCCAAGCCATCTTCTTGTCCTCGCGTGACACCCAACTGGGGCGTGGCGAGCCGATCGCCGACAGTGCAAAGGTGATGTCGAGCATGCTCGACGCCGTGATGATCCGTACCTTTGCCCACAGCACCGTGACCGAATTTTCCGCGAACTCCCGCGTGCCGGTGATCAACGGCCTGTCCGACGACCTGCACCCGTGCCAGTTGCTGGCCGACATGCAGACCTTCCTTGAGCACCGCGGCTCGATCCAGGGCAAGACCGTGGCCTGGATCGGCGACGGCAACAACATGTGCAACAGCTATATAGAAGCGGCGATCCAGTTCGACTTCCAACTGCGCGTTGCCTGCCCGGAAGGCTACGAGCCTGACGCGCGCTTTCTGGCCCAGGCCGGCGACCGCGTGACCCTGGTGCGCGACCCGCGTGATGCGGTGATCGGCGCGCACCTGGTGAGCACCGACGTCTGGACCTCCATGGGCCAGGAAGAGGAAACCGCCAAGCGCCTGGCCCTGTTTGCCCCGTACCAAGTGACCCGCGCCCTGCTCGACCTGGCCGCGCCAGACGTGCTGTTCATGCATTGCCTGCCGGCCCACCGTGGCGAAGAGATCAGCACCGACCTGCTCGACGACCCACGCTCGGTCGCCTGGGACCAGGCTGAAAACCGCCTGCATGCGCAAAAAGCCCTGCTCGAATTCCTCGTCCCGCCGTCGTACCACCACGCATGAGCCATTCATTACTGCTGAACCTGCGCAACCTGGCATGCGGCTATCAAGATCAACGGGTGGTACAGAACCTCAACCTGCACCTCAACGCCGGCGACATCGGCTGCCTGCTGGGCTCCTCGGGTTGCGGCAAGACCACCACGTTACGTGCGATTGCCGGGTTTGAGCCGGTGCACGACGGCGAGATCAGCCTGGCGGGCGAAGTGATCTCCAGTGCCGGTTTCACACTGGCACCAGAGAAACGTCGTATCGGGATGGTGTTCCAGGACTACGCACTGTTTCCTCATTTGAGCGTGGCCGACAACATTGCCTTCGGTATTCGCAAGCATCCGCAGAAAGACCGCGTGGTGGCTGAGTTGCTGGAGCTGGTCAACCTGAAGAACCTGGGCAAGCGCTTTCCCCACGAGCTTTCCGGCGGCCAGCAACAACGCGTCGCGCTCGCCCGCGCGTTGGCGCCGGAGCCGGCCCTGTTGTTGCTGGATGAACCCTTCTCCAACCTGGACGGCGAGCTGCGCCGCAAGCTCAGCCATGAGGTGCGTGACATCCTCAAGGCACGCGGCACCAGTGCGATCCTGGTGACCCATGACCAGGAAGAAGCCTTTGCAGTCAGCGACCAGGTCGGGGTTTTCAAGGAGGGTCGTCTGGAGCAGTGGGACACACCCTACAACCTCTATCACGAACCGCAGACGCCCTATGTCGCCAGCTTTATCGGCCAGGGTTACTTCATCCGTGGCCAATTGAGTTCGCCGGAATCGGTCAGTACCGAACTGGGTGAATTGCGCGGCAACCGCGCCTACACCTGGCCTACCGGCGGTGCGGTGGACGTGTTGCTGCGCCCGGATGACATCGTCTACGCACCGGACAGCGCGTTGAAAGCGCGGATCGTCGGCAAGACCTTTCTCGGCGCATCGACCTTGTACCGCCTGCAACTGCCGACCGGCGCGCAATTGGAGTCGATTTTCCCGAGCCATGCCGACCATCAGGTCGGCGCGGATGTGGGGATCCGTGTGGCCGCCGAACACCTGGTGCTGTTCCAGGCCTCAGGCAGTACCGCCGCGCAGATCCCTCAAGTCGAATCCGGCGTGAGACGCTACAGCCCGGTATAACGTCCGATCATGCCCGGCCAATTTCTGCGAATTTGGCCTGGGTATGTTCAGCCAGCACAGCCGCTGGCAATTCAACTTCCAAGCCCCTTCTCCCCGCACTTACAAAAATCGTTGCAAAGGGTTGCGCCGTTGCATCAATAAACGTGCGCAGGCGTTTCTTTTGCCCCAACGGGCTGATGCCGCCCAACAGGTAACCGGTTGAACGCTGCGCCGCTGCCGGGTCGGCCATTTCGACTTTCTTGACGCCTGCCGCGTGAGCCAGGGCCTTCAGGTCCAGACTTCCGACGACCGGCACCACCGCCACCAACAATTCGCCCTTCTCACTGCTCGCCAACAAGGTCTTGAACACCTGCGCCGGGTCGAGGCCCAATTTTTCCGCGGCCTCCAGCCCATAGGACGCCGCCTTGGGGTCGTGTTCATAACTGTGGATACGATGTTCGGCGCGAACTTTTTTCAACAGGTCCAATGCGGGGGTCATGACGTCTCCGGGCGTGGCAAACAGATGGCCAATTCTAGGCCAAGCCCACACAAAACGCTCTAGCCCGCCCACTCTTAAGGTGCGCGCGCATTGTGACAAGCGTGATCATTCACCAGACCAATAGTTTGAAAGTGACTGACAGTTCACTTTCGACCTTTGACAGCCGTCATTCTTGTCTATATTTTTTCGTTTCCGAATACTGTAGGAATAGACCCGCAGTATTGAAGCAGTAAGCCGCGACCGGGATGGGGATCCTTGCCACGGTGAAAATCGCGCAACAATCCGTTGAGGTTGTGCGCCAGACAAGAACAACAACTGAGGTTTTCCATGACAACTGCTCTTCAACAGCCTTCACTTTCGAGCCAATGCATGGCCGAATTCCTGGGGACTGCGCTTCTGATCTTCTTCGGTACAGGATGTGTCGCTGCGCTCAAGGTCGCGGGTGCCAGCTTTGGCTTGTGGGAGATCAGTATCATCTGGGGGGTCGGCGTCAGCATGGCGATCTACCTGAGCGCGGGGATATCCGGGGCCCACCTCAACCCCGCCGTCAGTATTGCCCTGTGTATCTTCGCTGACTTCGACAAGCGCAAACTGCCCTTCTACATCCTCGCCCAGATCGCCGGCGCCTTTTGTTCGGCGGCCCTGGTGTACACGCTCTACAGCAACCTGTTTTTCGATTACGAACAAACCCACCACATGGTGCGCGGTTCCCAGGCCAGCCTGGAATTGGCGTCGGTGTTCTCCACCTACCCCCATGCGCTGTTGAGCACCGCTCAGGCGTTCCTGGTGGAAATGGTCATTACAGCAATCCTGATGGGCGTGATCATGGCCCTCACCGATGACAACAACGGCTTGCCACGCGGCCCGCTGGCCCCGCTGCTGATCGGCCTGCTGATCGCGGTGATTGGCAGCGCCATGGGCCCGTTGACCGGCTTTGCGATGAACCCGGCACGGGATTTCGGGCCCAAGCTGATGACCTTTTTCGCAGGCTGGGGTGAAATGGCCTTCACTGGTGGCCGTGATATTCCTTACTTCCTGGTGCCGATTTTCGCGCCGATCGTCGGCGCCTGCCTCGGTGCTGCTGCCTATCGCGGGCTGATTGCCCGTCATCTGCCAAGCGCCGCACCTGCTATAGATGAAGAAACACCTGACACGGCTGTCAACGGCAAGACCCGTATTTCCTGATAGCGCCAGCCTGGGCACCTGCCCTTTTGTAGCCCAGGCTGATTACCGATTTTCTTATTTCCCAAGGCATTCGACATGACCGATATTCAGAATAAGAACTACATCATTGCCCTTGACCAAGGCACCACCAGTTCCCGGGCGATCATCTTCGATCGTGACGCCAACGTGGTCTGCACCGCCCAACGTGAGTTCGCCCAGCACTACCCACAAGCGGGCTGGGTCGAACATGACCCGATGGAAATCTTCGCCACCCAAAGCGCGGTGATGGTCGAAGCCCTGGCCCAGGCCGGCCTGCACCATGACCAGGTCGCCGCCATTGGTATCACCAACCAGCGTGAAACCACCGTGGTGTGGGACAAAGTCACCGGCCGCCCGATCTACAACGCCATCGTCTGGCAGTGCCGCCGCAGCACCGAAATCTGCCAGCAACTCAAGCGCGACGGCCACGAGCAGTACATCAGCGACACCACCGGCCTGGTTACCGACCCTTACTTCTCCGGCACCAAGCTCAAGTGGATCCTCGACAACGTCGAAGGCAGCCGCGAGCGTGCGCGCAATGGCGAACTGCTGTTCGGCACCGTCGATAGCTGGCTGATCTGGAAATTTACCGGCGGCAAGACCCACGTCACCGACTACACCAACGCCTCGCGTACCATGCTCTTCAACATCCACACCCTGGAGTGGGATGCGAAGATGCTGGAGATCCTCGACATCCCACGCGAGATGTTGCCGGAAGTTAAGTCGTCGTCTGAAATCTACGGCCGCACCAAGAGCGGCATCGCCATCGGCGGTATCGCCGGTGACCAGCAAGCTGCCCTGTTCGGCCAGATGTGCGTCGAAGCCGGCCAAGCCAAGAACACCTACGGCACCGGCTGCTTCCTACTGATGAACACCGGCGACAAAGCCGTGAAATCCAAGCACGGCATGCTCACCACCATCGCTTGTGGCCCGCGTGGCGAAGTGGCCTACGCGTTGGAAGGCGCCGTGTTCAACGGTGGTTCCACCGTGCAATGGCTGCGTGATGAGCTGAAAATCATCAACGACGCCCACGACACCGAATACTTTGCCGGCAAGGTCAAGGACAGCAACGGCGTGTACCTGGTGCCGGCCTTCACCGGCCTGGGCGCCCCGTACTGGGACCCGTACGCCCGTGGCGCACTGTTCGGCCTGACCCGTGGCGTACGCGTGGATCACATTATTCGTGCAGCCCTGGAGTCGATTGCCTACCAGACCCGTGACGTGCTCGACGCCATGCAACAGGACTCCGGCGAACGCCTCAAAGCCCTGCGTGTGGACGGCGGCGCCGTGGCCAACAACTTCCTGATGCAATTCCAGGCCGACATCCTCGGCACCCAGGTCGAGCGCCCGCAAATGCGTGAAACCACTGCACTCGGCGCCGCCTACCTGGCCGGCCTGGCGTGCGGCTTCTGGGGCAGCCTGGACGAATTGCGCGGCAAGGCGGTGATCGAGCGCGAATTCGAACCACAACTGGACGAAGCGGCCAAAGAGAAGCTCTACGCCGGCTGGCAAAAAGCGGTCAGCCGCACCCGTGACTGGGAGCCCCACGAAGGCGCCGAATAAGCCAACGTCCGGTTGTAACTGGCAGGGAGCGGATTCCTGCGTCATCATGGGCCACTTTTGTATGGCAGCCCAAAGGACGCCCCATGAATCTGCCTCCCCGCCAACAACAAATCCTCGAGCTGGTCCGCGAACGCGGTTATGTCAGCATCGAGGAAATGGCGCAGCTGTTCGTTGTTACCCCGCAAACCATCCGCCGCGATATCAACCAGCTGGCGGACGCCAATCTGCTGCGCCGCTACCACGGCGGCGCGGCCTATGACTCCAGTGTCGAGAACACCGCCTACGCCATGCGCGCCGACCAGATGCGCGACGAGAAACAGCGCATTGGCGAAGCCATCGCTGCGCAGATCCCCGATCACGCCTCGCTGTTCATCAATATCGGCACCACCACCGAATCCATCGCCCGTGCGTTGCTCAACCACAATCACCTGAAAATCATCACCAACAACCTCAACGTCGCCACCATGCTCAGTGCCAAGGACGACTTTGATGTGCTGCTGACCGGCGGTAACGTGCGGCGTGACGGTGGTGTGGTGGGCCAGGCGAGTGTCGACTTCATCAACCAGTTCAAGGTCGACTTTGCACTTGTGGGTATCAGCGGTATCGATGAAGACGGCAGCTTGTTGGACTTTGACTATCAGGAAGTACGGGTTTCCCAGGCGATCATCGCCAATGCACGCCAAGTGATCCTGGCGGCGGACTCCAGCAAATTCGGGCGCAACGCCATGATTCGCCTGGGGCCGATCAGTTTGGTGGACTGCCTGGTGACCGACCAGCAGCCAGTGCCGGCGTTGGTGCAGTTGCTCAATGAGCACAAGGTTCGGCTGGAAGTCGTCTAAGGCTTCGACATCTCAGCCGCCTGTACGCCGCCTTCGCGGGCAAGCCCGCTCCCACAGTTGACCGAGTTCCAACATAGGAATGCGATCGAATGTGGGAGCCGGGCTTGCCCGCGATAGCGATCGAACAGGCACTCCAATTACCTGCAATTGTTCGCAAATTTTCCTTTCCCCGCCCTTCGATGAGTTTTTTCAATCGAAGTCGGGTGGCTGTGCGCGCGTTTATCAGCTACCATTTTCGCAAATGAACATTAATGTTCGAATTCCAAGACGAAAAAATCGCGAGGCCAGCCGATGAACCCTTCCACCTTGCCTGCTCCACCGCTTGCCGAAGTCTATGATGTTGCCGTGATCGGTGGCGGGATCAATGGCGTCGGCATTGCAGCAGACGCAGCCGGTCGCGGTTTGTCGGTATTCCTTTGCGAAAAGGACGACCTGGCCAGCCACACCTCGTCCGCCAGCAGCAAGCTGATCCACGGCGGCCTGCGCTACCTCGAACATTACGAATTCCGCCTGGTGCGCGAAGCCCTGGCCGAGCGTGAAGTATTGCTGGCCAAGGCCCCGCATATCGTCAAGCAAATGCGCTTCGTATTGCCCCACCGTCCGCACCTGCGCCCTGCGTGGATGATCCGCGCCGGCCTGTTCCTGTATGACAACCTGGGCAAGCGCGAAAAGCTCGCCGGTTCGAAAAGCCTCAAGTTCGGCCCCGACAGCCCGCTGAAAAGCGAAATCACCAAAGGCTTCGAATATTCCGACTGCTGGGTGGATGACGCCCGTCTCGTCGTGCTGAACGCCATGGCCGCCCGCGAAAAAGGCGCGCACATCCACACGCAGACCCGTTGCATCAGCGCCCACCGCAGCAACGGCATGTGGGAAATGAACATGGAACGCGCCGATGGCAGCCTGTTCTCGATCCGTGCTCGCGCACTGGTGAACGCCGCCGGCCCATGGGTCGCCAAGTTCATCAAGGACGACCTGAAGCTGGATTCGCCTTACGGCATCCGCCTGATCCAGGGCAGCCACCTGATCGTGCCGAAACTGTACGAAGGCGCTCACGCGCACATCCTGCAGAACGAAGACCAGCGCATCGTCTTCACCATCCCGTACCTGAACCACCTGACTATCATCGGCACCACCGACCGTGAATACACCGGTGATCCGGCTGCAGTTGCGATCACCGAAGGTGAAACGGACTACATGCTGAAAGTGGTCAACGCTCACTTCAAGAAGCAGCTGAGCCGCGACGACATCGTCCACACCTACTCCGGCGTGCGTCCGCTGTGCAATGACGAATCGGACAACCCGTCGGCCATCACCCGCGACTACACCCTGGCATTGTCCGGCGGCACGGGCGAGGCGCCGATCCTGTCGGTGTTCGGCGGCAAGCTGACCACGTATCGCAAGCTCGCTGAATCGGCGATGGCACAACTGGCGCCGTATTTCACTCAGATGCGCCCAAGCTGGACCGCCAAGGCCAGCCTGCCGGGCGGCGAAGACATGACCACGCCGCAAGCCCTGGCCGAGGCCATCCGCAGCAAGTTCGACTGGGTGCCGACTGAAATCGCACGCCGCTGGTCCACCACCTACGGCAGCCGTACCTGGCGCCTGCTGGAAGGCGTGCAGTCGCTGGCGGACCTGGGTGAGCACCTGGGCGGCGGCCTGTATACCCGCGAGGTTGATTATCTGTGCGCCGAGGAATGGGCGACGCAACCTCAGGACGTGCTGTGGCGTCGCACCAAGCTGGGTCTGTTCACTACTCCGGAAGAACAGGCCAACGTGCAGCGTTACCTGTCCACCGTTGAGCAGAACCGCAGCAAGATCGAAGCCGCCTGACGGACCAGTACTATAAAAGCCCCTGCGCCGAACGGCTCGGGGGCTTTTTTTCGCATTCGGTTTTCCGAACGCCACAGTGCCATCAATTCGGTTTGCCGGATCCAAGGCTTGAAAGAACGTCGTCATATAAAGTTAATTTTCTTACAAAACAAGCAGTTAACCTTTTATATCGAGCCTGGCACGACTCATGCTCTACACTCTTGGACGATTGCCTGGGACGCCTCAGGAGCCGTCATGGGCATTCGCTGTACAAGAGAGCCGTTTAGCCGGCTTCATAAAAAAAACAAATGTCGAGGAAGTATTGATGCGCATCGTTCCCCATATTCTGGGCGCAGCTATCGCTGCTGCTCTGATCAGCACTCCAGTTTTCGCCGCCGAACTCACCGGCACGCTGAAGAAGATCAACGAATCCGGCACCATCACTCTCGCTCACCGCGACAGCTCCATTCCCTTTTCCTACATCGCGGATGGTTCGGGCAAACCCGTGGGCTACTCCCACGACATTCAGTTGGCCGTCGTCGAACAACTGAAAAAAGACCTGAACAAACCCGATCTGAAGGCCAAGTACAACCTGGTGACTTCGCAAACCCGTATTCCGCTGATCCAGAACGGCACTGCGGACCTCGAGTGCGGTTCCACCACCAACAACGCCGAACGCGCCCAGCAAGTTGATTTCACCGTCAACATCTTCGAAATCGGCACCCGTCTGCTGGTCAAGAAAGACAAGGATGGCAAGCCGAGCTACGCCGACTTCGCTGACCTGAAAGGCAAGAACGTCGTGACCACCGCTGGCACCACGTCCGAGCGCATCATCAAAGCGATGAACGCCGACAAGCAAATGGGCATGAACGTCATCTCCGCCAAAGACCACGGCGAATCCTTCCAGATGCTGGAAAGCGGCCGCGCCGTTGCCTTCATGATGGACGACGCCCTGCTGGCCGGTGAAGAAGCCAAGGCCAAGAAGCCGGGCGACTGGGTCATCACTGGTACTCCGCAATCCTTCGAAGCCTACGCGTGCATGGTGCGTAAAGACGACCCAGCCTTCAAGAAAGCGGTCGATGACGCCATCGTTGCCCTGTACAAATCAGGCGAAATCAACAAGATCTACAGCAAGTGGTTCGAGAGCCCGATCCCACCAAAAGGCCTGAACCTGAACTTCCCGATGAGCGACAAGGTGAAGGAGCTGATCGCCAACCCAAGCGACAAGCCAGCGCCTGACGTAAAAATCTGATACCTGACTAAGCTTATCTCCTGAGGGAGCCACCCTCCCTCAGGCGTCTGTTACTACCTGCTGGCTTTATTTTGGAACACTCGACCTGGCGGTTTTCGAGCCGATCGCGTGTGCCTGGCGTTCTCCGTCAGGCGGGAAAGGATCTTCCCCAAGCGGGTGCTTGTACATCGATCGACTTCGAGGGGAGACCCTAATGAATTACAACTGGGACTGGGGCGTGTTCTTCAAGTCCACTGGCGTGGGCAGCGAGACTTATCTCGACTGGTACATCGCCGGCTTGGGCTGGACCATCGCCATCGCTGTCGTGGCATGGATTATCGCCTTGCTGCTGGGGTCCATTCTGGGCGTCATGCGCACCGTGCCAAACCGCATCGTATCGGGCATCGCGACCTGCTACGTGGAACTGTTTCGTAACGTGCCGCTGCTGGTTCAGCTGTTCATCTGGTACTTCCTGGTACCTGACATGCTGCCGCAGAACCTGCAGGACTGGTACAAACAAGACCTCAACCCGACCACCTCGGCCTACCTGAGCGTTGTCGTGTGCCTGGGCCTGTTCACCGCCGCCCGTGTGTGTGAGCAAGTGCGTACTGGCATCCAGGCGCTGCCACGCGGCCAGGAATCCGCCGCGCGCGCCATGGGCTTCAAGCTGCCACAGATCTACTGGAACGTGCTGCTGCCACAGGCCTACCGGATCATCATTCCGCCGCTCACCTCGGAATTCCTCAACGTCTTCAAGAACTCCTCCGTGGCGTCCTTGATCGGCCTGATGGAACTGCTGGCGCAAACCAAACAGACCGCCGAGTTCTCGGCCAACCTGTTTGAAGCCTTCACCCTGGCCACGTTGATCTACTTCACCCTGAACATGAGCCTGATGCTGCTTATGCGCCTGGTCGAGAAGAAAGTCGCAGTGCCCGGCCTGATCTCCGTGGGGGGTAAATAATGGACTTCGATTTCAGCGGCATCATCCCCGCTATCCCAGGCCTGTGGAACGGCATGGTCATGACCTTGCAGTTGATGGTCATGGGCGTGGTCGGCGGCATTGCGCTGGGTACGGTCCTGGCGCTGATGCGCCTGTCGTCCAGCAAACTGCTGTCGCGCGTTGCCGGCGCTTATGTGAACTACTTCCGCTCGATACCGCTGTTGCTGGTAATCACCTGGTTCTACCTGGCGGTACCGTTCGTGTTGCGCTGGATCACCGGCGAAGACACGCCGATCGGTGCGTTCACCTCGTGCGTCGTGGCCTTCATGATGTTCGAAGCCGCGTACTTCTGCGAAATCGTGCGGGCCGGCGTGCAGTCGATCCCCAAAGGCCAGATGGCGGCGGCACAGGCAATGGGCATGACCTATGGCCAGACCATGCGCCTGATCATCCTGCCCCAGGCGTTCCGCAAGATGACCCCGTTGCTGCTGCAACAGTCGATCATCCTGTTCCAGGATACCTCGCTGGTCTACACCGTGGGCCTGGTGGACTTCCTCAACTCCGCCCGCTCCAACGGCGACATCATCGGCCGCTCCAACGAGTTCCTGATCTTTGCCGGTGTCGTCTACTTCATCATCAGCTTTTCCGCCTCGCTGCTGGTCAAGCGTCTGCAAAAAAGGTTTGCCGTATGATCTCTATCAAGAACATCAACAAGTGGTATGGCGACTTCCAGGTGCTGACCGATTGCAGCACTGAGGTTAAAAAAGGCGAAGTGATCGTGGTGTGCGGGCCGTCCGGTTCGGGCAAATCCACCCTGATCAAGTGCGTCAACGCGCTGGAGCCGTTCCAGAAGGGCGACATCGTGGTCGACGGCACCTCCATCGCCGACCCGAAGACCAACCTGCCGAAACTGCGTTCGCGCGTGGGCATGGTGTTCCAGCACTTCGAGCTGTTCCCGCACCTGACCATCACCGAGAACCTGACCATCGCGCAGATCAAGGTGCTCGGCCGCAGCAAGGAAGAAGCCACCAAGAAAGGCCTGCAACTGCTCGACCGCGTCGGCCTGTCGGCACACGCCCACAAGCACCCTGGCCAACTCTCCGGCGGTCAGCAACAACGCGTGGCGATTGCCCGCGCCCTGGCCATGGACCCGATCGTCATGCTGTTCGATGAACCAACCTCGGCCCTCGACCCGGAAATGGTCAACGAAGTACTCGACGTGATGGTGCAACTGGCCCACGAAGGCATGACCATGATGTGCGTGACCCACGAAATGGGCTTCGCCCGCAAAGTGGCCGACCGCGTGATCTTCATGGACGCCGGCAAGATCATCGAAGACTGCCCGAAAGAAGAATTCTTCGGCGACATCAGCGCCCGCTCCGAACGCGCGCAGCACTTCCTTGAGAAAATCCTGCAGCACTAAGCACTACATAGCGCCAACTGTGGAAACCGGGCCAATGTGGCAGGGGCTTGCCCCCTCCCACATTGGACCGCACAGGCTGGCAGCTCTGGTTGACCCAAGGCATCTGTGATGAAATGCGACCCCAACCAATTTCGCGCCGCACCGCCATCACTTGCCGTGAAACCACGTCTGATCCGCCAACTGTTCCTGCCGCCGTTGATCATCGCCCTGATGATCGGCCTGGGTTATATCGGCTTCTGGATCAGTGAGTACTATGGCATCCGCACCCTCAGCGACACCGGCGAACGCCAGCTGGAGCTGCATGCCCGCACCGTCGAAAGTGAACTGAGCAAATACACCTACCTGCCCAGCCTGCTGGAACTGGAGTCCAGCGTCTCCACGCTGCTGGCCGACCCGAACCAGGAAACCCGCAAGACCGTCAACGATTACCTCGAAGGCCTGAACCGACGCAGTCGCAGTCGGGCCATCTACGTGATGGACACCACTGGCCGCGTGCTGGCCACCAGTAACTGGCGCGATGCTGACAGTTACCAGGGTGAAGACCTGTCCTTCCGTGCTTATTTCCAGAACGCCGTGCGTGGCCAGCCTGGCCGTTTCTACGGCATCGGCAGCACCAATGGCGAACCCGGCTACTACCTGGCACACGGCCTGGAAGAGCACGGCAAGATCATCGGCGTCGCCGTAGTCAAAGTGCGCCTCGAAGCCCTCGAAGAGCGCTGGCAGCGTGCACGCCTCGAAGCCTTTGTGAGCGACGAGAACGGCATCATCATCCTTTCCAGCGACCCGGCCCGCCGCCTCAAGGCCGTGCGCCCGCTGAGCGATGACACCAAGGACCGCCTGGCCCACAGCCTGCAATATTACTGGGCGACGTTGAACGAGCTGGAACCCCTGGCCCGCGAGCGTCTCAACGAAGGCACCGAGAAACTGACCTTCCCGGCCAACAGTGAAGTGGTCAACGACGAGCACGAAGTCAGCTACCTGGCGCAAACCCGCCCGCTGAATGACACACCGTGGAATTTTACCCTGCTCACGCCGCTCAACGACCTGCGCCGCGCCGCGATCAACCAGGGCATTCTGGTGGCCGTTGCGTTTGGCTTGGTCGCATTTTTGCTGATCGCCTGGAATGAGCGGCGCAAGGTCATCGCCACCCGCCTCGCCGCCCGTGAAGCCTTGCAAGAAGCCAACAGCCAGTTGGAACGGCGAATTGCCGAACGCACCGCCGACCTGCGCGCCAGCAACGAACGGCTCAAGGGCCAGATCCGTGAACGACGCCAGGCCGAAGAAACGCTGCGTCGCGCCCAGGATGAGCTGGTGCAGGCCGGCAAACTGGCCGCTATCGGCCAGATGTCCACCAGCATTGCCCATGAATTGAACCAACCACTGGCAGCGCTGCGCACCTTGTCCGGCAATACCGTGCGCTTCCTTGAGCGCGGTGCCCTGGACACCGCCAGCGCCAACCTCAAGACCATCAACGAACTGATCGACCGCATGGGCCGCATCACCGCCAGCCTGCGTTCCTTCGCCCGGCGCGGCGACGATCAGGGCGAAGCCAGCCTGGCCAAAGCGGTCGACGCGGCTTTCCAGGTTCTCGGCGCACGCATGGACAGCCTGCCACTGACCCTGCACCGCGACTTTTCCCACGCCCAATTGCAAATCGATCAGACGCGCCTGGAGCAGATCCTCGTCAACCTGATCGGCAATGCCCTCGACGCCATGCAAGCCCAACCGGCTCCCGAACTGTGGCTGGACGGCAGCAGCAGCGAGGGCAAATACCGCCTGCACGTGCGCGACAATGGCCACGGCATCGACCCCGAGGCGCGCAAGCATTTGTTCGAACCGTTCTTCACCACCAAGCCCGGCGAGCAAGGCCTGGGCCTGGGCCTGACGCTGTCCGCCAGCCTCGCGGCGGCCACCGGCGGCAACCTTGCCGTGGAGCACCCGGCCAGTGGTGGAACGGCCTTTGTCTTGTGCCTGCCGTTGGCGGGCGCTCAAAAAGCTGAGTCGACATGAATACAGACGCTAAAGCCATTAAAGACGAACTCACGGTGCTGATCGTCGAAGACGATCCTCATGTGCTGCTCGGCTGCCAGCAGGCGCTGGCCCTGGAAGACATTCCCAGCGTCGGCGTGGGCAGCGCCGAAGAGGCGTTGAAGCGCATCAGCGAGAACTTCGCCGGCATCGTGATCAGCGACATCCGCTTGCCAGGCATTGACGGCCTGGAGTTGCTCACCCGCCTCAAGGCCCTGGATAAAAGCCTGCCGGTGGTGCTGATCACCGGGCATGGCGATATCTCCATGGCTGTCGGCGCCATGCGCAACGGCGCCTATGACTTCATGGAAAAACCCTTCTCCCCCGAACGCCTGGTCGACGTGGCGCGCCGCGCCCTGGAACAGCGTGGGCTGGCGCGGGAAGTCTGGTCGCTGCGCCGCCAATTGGCCGAGCGCGATTCGCTGGAAGGCCGCATCATCGGCCGTTCGCCGGCCATGCAAAACCTGCGCGAGCTGATCGCCAATGTCGCCGACACCTCGGCCAACGTGCTGATCGAAGGCGAGACCGGCACCGGCAAGGAACTGGTTGCGCGCTGCCTGCATGATTTCAGCCGGCGCCACGCCCACCAGTTCGTTGCCCTGAACTGCGGCGGCCTGCCGGAGAACCTGTTCGAAAGCGAGATTTTCGGCCACGAAGCCAACGCCTTTACCGGTGCCGGCAAGCGTCGCATCGGCAAGATCGAACACGCCCACGAAGGCACGTTGTTCCTCGATGAAGTGGAAAGCATGCCGATCAACCTGCAGATCAAACTGTTACGGGTGTTGCAGGAACGCACTCTGGAGCGCCTGGGTTCGAACCAGAGCGTGGCCGTGGATTGCCGGGTGATCGCCGCCACCAAGTCGGACCTTGATGAACTGAGCCGTGCCAATCAGTTCCGTAGCGACTTGTACTATCGCCTCAACGTAGTGACGCTGGAACTGCCACCGTTGCGCGAGCGCCGCGAAGACATCCTGCAACTGTTCGAACACTTCCTGCAGCAGTCGTCGCTGCGTTTTGACCGCAGTGTTCCGGAGCTGGACAACCAGACCCTGTCGAGCCTGATGAGCCACGACTGGCCGGGCAACGTGCGTGAACTGCGCAATGTCGCCGAACGCTTCGCCTTGGGCCTGCCGGCCTTCAAGAAAAGCGGCTCCAGCAGCGGCAGCCAAGGCCTGGCCTTCACCGAAGCGGTGGAAGCATTCGAGCGCAACCTGCTCAATGATGCCTTGCAACGCAGCGGCGGCAACCTGACCCAGGCCAGCCAGGAACTGGGGATGGCCAAGACCACGCTGTTCGACAAAGTCAAAAAATACGGGTTGAGCCACTGATGGATCTGGTATTGAAGGCCGCCCTGGGCGCGGCCGTGGTGTTGATTCTGGCCGCGCTGGCCAAGACCAAGAATTATTACATCGCAGGCCTGGTGCCGTTGTTTCCGACCTTTGCGTTGATCGCCCACTACATCGTCGGCAAAGGCCGTTCGGTGGACGACTTGAAGACCACGATCCTGTTCGGAATGTGGTCGATCATTCCGTACTTCGTGTACCTGGCGACGTTGTATGTGATGGTGGATCGGATGCGGTTGGAGGCTTCGTTGGCTGTGGCGGCCGTAGCGTGGTTGATGGCCGCGACGGTGTTGGTCACGGTATGGGTGCGTCTTCATACCTGACACACCACAACTCAAATGTGGGAGGGGGCTTGCCCCCGATGGCGGTGTATCAGATACAGAAAAGCTGTCTGACCCACTGCAATCGGGGGCAAGCCCCCTCCCACATTTTTAATCCGAGTGGGGTCAGCGCACGATTTTGTCGACCTGGATACCCAGCTTTTTCAGGCGATACCAGAAGCTGCGCTCCGATATCCCGATCTTCGCTGCCGCCGCTGCCTGCACGCCGTTGCTCTCCTGCAACGCCGCGAGTATGTAGGCCTTCTCCACCTCCGCCAGCGCCGCATCCAGGTCCTGGGGAATACCCGGCCCGTCGCTGAGGATCGCCGTCACATCGCCTTCACTCGGCTTGGACGCAAACAGGTAACCCGGCAAGTCGATGTCTTCGATCACCGGCGACGCCGCCACGATGGTCGCGCGTTCTACGCAGTTCTGCAGTTCCCGGATGTTGCCCGGCCAGTGATACGCCGCCATGGCCTGCAACGCCTCTGGGCTGAAGCCAGTGATACGTTTGCCGGCCGTGGCGCTGAGTGTCTGGGCGAAGTGACGGGCCAGGGGTGCGATGTCTTCCACCCGTTCGCGCAAGGCCGGCAGGGGAATCGGGAACACGTTGAGGCGGTAGTACAGGTCTTCGCGAAATTCCTTGTTGGCGACTGCCTCCAGCAGGTTCTTGTTGGTGGCGGCGATCACTCGCACGTCCACTTTGCGTTCACGGGGATCGCCCACCGGTTCGATCACCCGTTCCTGCAACGCACGCAGGATCTTGGCCTGCAACGCCAGGGGCATATCACCCACTTCATCGAGAAACAGCGTGCCCTTGTCCGCCTGCTGGAAGCGCCCTACCCGGTCGGCCACGGCGCCGGTAAACGCGCCTTTGCGATGGCCGAACATTTCGCTTTCCAGCAACCCTTCCGGGATCGCCGCACAATTGACCGCCACGAAGGGTTTGTCAGCGCGGCTGCCATGCTTGTGGATGGCACGGGCGACCATTTCCTTGCCGGTGCCACTCTCGCCGGTCAGCAGGATGGTAGCGCTGCTGTCGCGCACCGAGTCCACCGCTTGCAGCACTTTGCGAAACGCCGGGCTGTCGCCCACCAGGCTGTCGAACTGGGCGTGTTCGTCCAGCTCGGCACGCATGCGCGCGTTGTCGCGCATGATGTCGCGAAATTGCAGGGCCTTGGCCACCGTGATGTCCAGCTCGTCGATATCAAACGGCTTGGCGATGTAGTCGTAGGCGCCGTTGCGCATCGACTGCACGGCGTTTTTCACCGTGCTGTAGGCGGTCATCACGATCACCGGCACATGGGGGTAGCGCACCTTGATCTCGGCCAGCAGCGCCGGCCCGTCCATGCCCGGCATGCGCCAATCACTGATCACCAGGTCGATGTCTTCCTGCTCCAGCACCTTGAGCGCGTGCAGGCCGTTGCCGGCGATAAACACCTGCACATCGTTCTGGCCCAGGGCCGACGCCAGCAGGTCGCAGAGCTTGGGTTCGTCGTCGACTACCAGAATGTTATGCGTCATGACTGTCCTCTTCGTCTTCGCCACTCGCCGGAATGTACAGGCTGAAGGTGGCGCCGGCATCTTTCTCACTGGCACATTCGATGCTGCCGTCGTGACTTTCCATGATCGAATAGACTTTGGCCAGGCCCAAGCCGGTGCCCGACGCCTTGGTGGTGACGAATGGCGTGAAGATACGTTCGACCATTTCCGCCGCAATGCCCTGGCCGGTGTCAGTGATGCTGATCAGCGTATTCTCGCCCACGGTACGAATGCCCAAGGTCAGGCGTCCGCCCTCGGGCATCGCGTCGATGGCGTTGAGAATCAGGTTCAGGCACGCCTGCTTGAGCTGCTTGGCATCCGCGTAGAGGGTCGCCCCCGGCGCCTGGTCATCGACGTGTGCGTCGATGTTATGGGTGGCCAATTCCGGTCCGCAGAAGCCGAGGATTTCCTCCACCAATGGGCGCGCAGGCTGCACCACGCGCAACGGAGGGTTGGGCTTGGCAAAGTCGAGAAATTCGGTGATCAGGTCGTTGATGCGGCTGACTTCGCTGATCACGTATTCCAGGTGACGCTTATCAGTTTCCGCCAGGTCAGCGCGACGATGCAGCAACTGTGTCGCCGTCTTGATGATCCCCAGCGGGTTGCGGATCTCGTGGGCCAGGCCCATGGCGACTTCACCCAGGGCGTGCAGGCGATCACGCCGGCGCAACTGGGCTTCGAGGTGATGCAACTCGCCCAGGCGTTCGGTCATATGGTTGAAGGTGCTGCTCAACTGCGCCAGTTCGTCGCCGCCGCTGACCACCACGCGGTGCGCGTAATCGCCGGAAATCACCGCATTTACGCCTTGGGACAGGTCGCGCAACGGCTTGGTCAGGCGCCGCGACACCAACACCCCCGCCGCCAACGACAGTGCTGAACTGAGCAGGAAGATCAGCACAAACAGATTGCTCTGGTTCACCAGCCCCACCAGGCTGGTATGGCGCAACAGGCCGCTGAAAATCACGCCTTGCAAGTCACCGGCATCGTTGAAGATCGGCCAGTACAAACCGCTGTAGTTGCTGGTGAACTGCTCGCTGGGCTGCTTGGTGGCGCGCATCGCGGTTTCGATGTTCTTGGGGATACGCGACGGGTGATCCTCGAAGCGTTGGGTCGAGAATATTTCGGAGAACCCGCCGGGATTGGCCAGGTACAGGCGCAGGTCGAGGGAGTGCACATCGGCCACGCTGGTGAGGAAACTGCTGTCCAGGTAAGTCCCGACCAGCAACTCGTAATCGACGCCGTCCTGTGAGGTCTCGAAGGTCGAGACCACAATGCCGGTGGACGCGCCCCCCACCTGTACGGTCTGCAACACGGTGTTTTTGGCCAAACTGATCTGCTTGACGATGTCGGCGGCGGCGGTACTGAACACGATTTTCTGGTCACTGGTGCGGATCAGCGCGACGACGTCGATATCGGTGGCATCGGCTATGTCGGCGGTCAGCCGGTCGTGTTTGGCCGCTTGCTTGCTCGCAGGCGGGCTGGTGTAGCGCAGAAACAACTTGGCCATGCGCGCGTTGTCGTGAAGGATGTCGCCAATCTCGTCCTTGACGATCTTGGTCGACTCTTGCAGCCAGATGCGCACGTTGCTGTCGAAGATCTGCGACAGCGTAGTGGCGGCCAACTCCGCCGCGATCATGGTCGGAATCACGCTGACCAACCAGAACGCCAGCACCAGCTTGCGCTGGACGCTCCAGCGCGAAATGGCAAAGGGGCGGGCTTTCTGGCGGGTCTTGGTGATCATCAGGTTTCGCTTATCGCAGCAGCCATGGCAGGGTCGGAACGATCCGGTCGAATAAACAGTTTTACAAGCTTGAGCAGGCCGTTGACCAGCCGGTTGCGGTGGCGGAAAAACACGCTGTTGCCCTGGAACTCGCAGCCCAGGCGCAGCTTACTGGCATACCCGGCCTGGCCGCACTCATACACGGCAATATTGTGTTGAATACAGTAGTCCACATTGGTCAGCCAGCTACGGAAGTACAGGTTGTAGTCGCGGGTGAACGCCACGTCATGCCCGAAAAACTTGTCCACCAGCCGGTGTTCGTCCACCAGGATCAGGTTGAACGCCACCAGTTGCTCGTCCACCCAGTAAAGAACACAGACCGCCCGCTCATCAAGCCGTTCCAGCACTCCGGTGAAGTAGCCGGCGGGCAGCCGCTCGAACTGCAGCTCGGCACGCGTGAGCGTGGCTTCGTACAGGCGCATGACCTCGGGCAGCACGTCGTCGATAGTGCGCCGCCACTCCACTCGCGGCCCCGGCGCGCGCAGTTTGCGGCGCAGGTCCTTGCGCGTGGATTTGCCCAGGGAGCCCAGGTAGGCGTCCACCGAGCCGTAGGGCAGCGGCAACACGCCCGTGGGCAAGCTCGGCATGCTCTGGAAGCCCGCCGCGCGGCAACTCTCGATCCAATGCGGGTCTTTGCTCGGCGCATCCTTGACCGCCACCAAGCCGATACCAAAGTCATCGGCATCCTGGCGCGCAGCTTCCAACAGGTGCTTGAGCAGCAGCGGGCGGCGCACATCCGCCACACCGCTGGCAAAGCCGACGTCGCAGCGTTCGGCCACCGGCGAACCGAGGGCGTACAGCCCCAGTTGCAAAAGCCCCGGCCACAGTCGTTCCACACGCTCGGTCAAGCGCTTGCCGGCGCCCGACACCGTGGTGTCGAGGCGATAATGGGTGATGAACGCCGCGGCCACAGCCACCAGCGTTCCATCTTCGTAAACCGCCAGGTAACGCCACTGGAAATCACTGATGGCGGCGTTTTCCACGGCGACGTAATAGTCCCAGTCCTCCAGGGCTCCCGGGAAACAGTCGTTCCAGGCACTGCGCTGGATGGCCCGGATGGTCGGGAAGGCTTGGGTGGTAATCACTTCGGTCCCTTATTTCTGTAGTGAGCGGGCTTGTCGAATCGTCGCACCGCCCGCGCTGGGGGGCGAAGCCGCCCCATTTCCGGAGCTGAGTTTTTCCAGTTAAACCGCAATTGCAGTTTTTAGGGCGGCTTCGCCACCCAGCGCGGGCGATGCGGCGACCCGACAAGCCCGCTCACTACATAGAGCTCGCTCGCTGATGAACTCCGCGCTCAACTCGATCACCCGGCGGTATTGCAAATCGACGGTGATCATGTGGTAGCAGTTGTCCAGCAGGATCTTGGTCACCGGGCCACCGAGGTGGCGTTCCACATAGTCAGCGTTCCAACGGCTGGTGATGTCGTCCTCGATGGAGTGCAACACCAGCGCCGGCACCTTGATCGACGGCATGCGTTTTTTGACCTCGGCGTTCATCCAGTGCAATTCGCGTACGGTCACGCCTTCCATCGTCAACAAGCCCGCTTCGCTGCTCTCACCTTCTTTCATCTGTCGTTCAACGATGGCGCGCAGGCGTTCGTTCTTGATGCCGTAAGGTGGTTTTTCGGTAAACCGGAACAGGCGCACGCCAAAAGGAATGCGGATCAGCAGCGGCGTGATGAACGCCATTTTGTTGATGCTCCAACCGTCGTACTTGAGCGTGGTGGAGTACATCAATAACCCGGCGACCTGGCCCGGATGCTCCGAGGCCAGGTACATCGACATCACCGCGCCCATGGACAAGCCACCGACGAACACCTGTTCGTGGCGCTGTTTCACACCGACGAAGGTCTTGCGCACGCCTTCGTACCAGTCGCGCCAGCCTGTGGCCTGCAGGTCGCTGTTGTCACCGCAGTGCCCGGCCAGGGTGGGCACGTACACCGTGCAATTGCCCACCTTGGCCAGGCCCTTGGCAACCTGGCGCAATTCCGTCGGGGTGCCGGTCAGGCCGTGGATCAACAGGATCCCGACCGGACCATCACCGAGAACGAAACCGGCAGTACCCTCACCGAGGTCGATCTCTGTTGTGTTCACCGGTTGGTCGCTCGCACCAGCAGTTGCTCAAGCAGCTTCAGGCCCAGTTCGATTTCCGGGTAGCTGATTTCCAGGGACGGTGCCAGGGTGATCACGTTCTTGTAGTAACCGCCCACGTCGAGGATCAGGCCGAGTTTCTGGCCGTCCACCACCATGTCGCCCTTCATGCCTTCTTCAACCATGTAGTCCAGGGTCGCCTTGTCCGGCGTGAAACCATCCGGGCCGCAGATTTCGCAGCGCAGGGCCAAGCCCAGGCCGTCGACGTCGCCGATGATCGGGAAACGTTTCTGCAGGTCTTGCAGGCCTTCGAGGAAAAACTTGCCCTTGGCCATGACCATCGCGCCGTAGTCGACTTCGTTGGTCATCTTGAACATTTCCAGGCCCACCGCCGTGCCCAACGGGTTGGAGGCGAAGGTGGAGTGAGTCGAGCCTGGCGGGAAGATCTTCGGGTTGATCAACTCTTCACGGGCCCAGATGCCGCCCAGTGGGTTGAGGCCGTTGGTCAGCGCCTTGCCGAAGACGATCACGTCCGGTTGCACGTCGAAGTGTTCGATCGACCATAGTTTGCCGGTACGATAGAAACCCATCTGGATTTCGTCGGAGACCATCAGGATGCCGTGCTGATCCAGTACGTGCTTCAACTCACGGTAGAAGTTCATCGGCGGGATCACATAGCCGCCGGTGCCCTGGATCGGCTCGACGTAGAACGCGGCGTATTCGCTGGAACCGACTTTCGGATCCCACACACCGTTGTACTCGGTCTCGAACAGGCGGGCGAATTGCTGCACGCAGTGGCTGCCGTACTCTTCCTTGGTCATGCCTTTAGGGCCACGGAAGTGGTACGGGAACGGGATGAACTGCGCGCGCTCGCCGAAGTGGCCATAACGACGACGGTAGCGGTAGCTGGAAGTGATCGACGACGCGCCGAGCGTACGCCCGTGATAGCCGCCTTCGAAGGCGAACATCAGGCTCTTGCCGTTGGTGGCGTTACGCACGACCTTCAGGGAGTCTTCGATGGACTGCGAACCGCCGACGTTGAAGTGCACGCGACCGTCGAGGCCGAATTTCTTCTTGGCGTCGACCGCGATCATTTCGGACAGCTCGATCTTGCCTTTGTGCAGGTACTGGCTGGCGATTTGCGGCAGGGTGTCGATCTGCTGTTTCAGTGCATTGTTCAGGCGTGGGTTGGCGTAGCCGAAGTTGACCGCCGAGTACCACATTTGCAGGTCGAGGTAGGCCTGGTCTTCGGTGTCCCACACGTAGGAGCCTTCGCAACGGCTGAAAATGCGCGGCGGCTCGATGTAGTGAACGGTGTCGCCGTAGGAGCAGTATTTGGCTTCTTTATCCAGAAGGATCTGGTCTTCGGCGGTAGCGATACGGATATCAGACATGGTGGAAGAGTTCCTGATTTTCGTTAGACAGGCTGTCAGCAGCAAAGGAGGTGGCGTTGGCGGCGATGCCTTGCGGCAGTCGGGCCAGCAGCGCAGGCAGTTCGGCAAAGGTGTCGAAACGTGCGTGAGGAATGTTGTTGGCTTCGCAGTACTTGGCGAGGCTGCCTTTGGCGAACACGAAGTCAGCGGTGGAAGCCACGCACATGTCGGACTTGCCGTCGCCGATCACCAGCACGCGCTTGTTGCGCGGCGTGGACTTGCACTTGCAGTTGCCGGAGGCGGCACGGCAGGCATCACTGGCGTACGGGAAGTCGATGCGCCAGCTGTTCTGGTCGACCTGGCGCAGGCGGTTGGCGAGGATCGGCAGCAAGGTCACGTAGTTGCGTGAAAGGATCCGCGCGATACCCTGCTCGATGCCGTCGCTGACCACTTCGATGGAAGCGCCCAGGCCGATTACGTGATCGACGAAGTCCGGGAAGTCCGGGTCGATCTCGACGCTGTCGAAATACGCCAGCAATTCGGAGGGAGTCGCCTTGATCAGCGCCAGTTGGCGGCTCAGGCATTCGCGTGAACCGATATGCCCATCCAGCCATTCCTGTTCGATGGTTTCCCACTCGGGGCCGGCGAAGCGTTGGAGGACGTTGTCGATGACATCGGTGGGGGTAATGGTCCCGTCGAAGTCACACACGATATGCCACTGGATCATCGTTGTTTACCTTGGAGGAGCGCGCTGTGTGCGCTTGCAACAAGGTGTAGAGCAGGGAGTGTGCCAACTGGCCACCGCCCAGCAGGGCTGGGGCTTTGCCTGGCACGGCCGGCGATTTGTGTCGCAGGAGCTACAATTTTTGTAGCTTGCTACAAACAAGATGAGTGCTTGCGTGGAAAGGATGCTTTGCGCGTTCATGCGCGCATATTCAATCAAGGAACTGTGACCATGTTGAGGATCACATGCGCTGCATTCGCCGGTTTGCTTGGCCTGTGGAGCTATTCAAACGCTGCCGTGGCCGAGGGCATCACCGGTGAAGTGGGCGCGGGCGTCAGCTACCAACCTCATGACCCTACCGGCAGCCGCTACGAAACGCGGCCCGTTCCCTATTTCGACCTGGACTGGGGCGATGTCAGCCTGAGCACCGATGACGGCTTGACCTGGAGCGCGCTCAGCACCCAAGGCCTGACCGCCGGCCCCTATATCAATTACCTGTCGGGGCGCACGTCGAATGGCGATCTGCAGGGCCTGCGCAATGTGTCGGACATGGCGGAAGTCGGTGGTTTCATCCAATACGCCCCGGCTGATTTCTGGCGGGTCTACGCGCAACTGGGTCAAGCCGTGGGCGGTGGGCATTCACAGAGCGGTACCCTGGGCAAAGTCGGCGGCGAACTGGGCTACCCCCTGGGGGGCGGGATCATCGGCAGCAGCGGCCTGGTCGCGCATTTCGCAGATGCGCGCCAGACCAACACGTTTTTCGGCGTAGACGACAACGAGGCCGCTGCCACGGGCTTTCGCCCCTACAACGCCAGCGGCGGCTTCCAGAACCTGACGCTGACCCAGAGTTTCGAGTTTCCCCTGGCGGCTAAATGGTCATTGCTGACCAGCGCCAGTTGGGTTCACCTGGTGGGCTCGGCGGCCGACAGCAGCATCGTCCGGCAGACCGGCGAAGTGAACCAGGGCCAGGTGCAAACAGCCATCAGCTACACGTTCGACTAGGTTGGTCTGGGGTTTGCAATGAGGCTCTGGAATCCATTTTTCCAGGACACTCTTCATGGCTCGCCCCGCTTACCGCCTGTTGCATCATTCGCTGTGGGACCTGATCCCCATCGCCCTGGGCCTGGCGCATTTCGCCTTTGTCATCTGGCTGGTCACCGCGTTCCACAGCCTGAGCTGGTGGGCGCTCGTGCCCCTGGCGCTGGTCTATGCGATCAGCCTGTCGTGGAGCATCAACAGCATCTCCCACAACCAGATCCACAACGCCTACTTCAGCCATCGTGCGATGAACCGGGCGTTCGATCTGCTGCTGTCGGTGACCATCGGCTTTTCCCAGACGCTCTACCGCGACATCCATAACCGCCATCACCGTGGCAACGCCGACCTGCCTGGCCCGGACGGTAAAACCATCGACCCGCTGTCGATCTACCAGCGCGGCCACAATGGCCAGCCGGAAAACCCGTGGGCTTACACTTTCCTGAGTTTTTTCCGCGACGATCCCAAGCCGTTCTACGACGAGATGAAGCGCAAGCGCCCGGCGGATGCGCGCTGGGTCAAGGTCGAGATCGGCGTGACGGTGGCGTTTTATATCGCCTTGGCCTTCTACAACTGGCAGGCGGTGCTGTGGCTGTTGCCGTTCTGGTACCTGGGCCAGTGCCTGTCATCGCTCAACGGCTACTACGAACATTTCGGCGGCAACCCGGACCTGCCGATTGCCTGGGGGGTGAGCTCCTACAGCGTGCTGTACAACCTGATCTGGATGAACAACGGCTACCACGCCGAGCACCACTACCGGCCCAAGATGCACTGGACCAAGGTAAAGGCGTTTCATCGGGAGATTGCCGAGCAACAGAGTGAGGCGGGGGTGAAGCAGCTTCCAGTGTCACACGGGTTGGGCTTTCTGGTGGCGCACAGAAAACCCTGACTCGCTACTAACCCCTGTGGTGAGCAGGCTTGCCCTGCGCGAGGCAAGCTCGCTCACCACAAAAATCAAACCAGACCAAAGTGATCAGTTTTCTTCGCCTTCGGCCAGCAGGGCGATGCCGCCGATAATCACCGCCACCCCCACCCAGTGCAGCGGGCTGATATGTTCCCCCAGCCCCAGCCACGACCCCAGCAACACCACCACAAACACCAGTGAACTCAGCGGAAACGCCAGGGACAGGCTGCTGCGTCGCAGGATCAGCATCCACACGAAAAACGCCCCGATGTAGCTGGCGATAGCCGCCAGAATCCCAGGGTTACGCGCCACGTCCGCCAGCCACTGCCAGCTCAAATCCATCTGCCCCAGTTGATCCCCGGCCACTTTGGTAAACAGTTGGCCGGCGCTTTCGGTACAGATCAACAAGGCCCACAGCACCACCGTGCCGAGGCGCCCGTGCAACCATCCGTTATTCATAATCTGCGTACTCATGCCTGACTCCCTGCAATCGCTACCAACATCACGCCTAAAGTAATCACCAGCGTGCCCAACCAACGGCGGCGGCTGACGGTTTCGCCCAGCACCACCTTGCCCGCCAGCACCACGCCGCAATAGGCCAGCGCGGCAGCCGGAAACAGCAGGCTCAACGGCGCACGGGACAAGGCTTCGAGCCATACGAAGAACTCGACCGCATAGGCGCCGATCCCGGCCCACAACAACGGCGCATTGAACACCTGGCCCCAGAACGCATTCAGGCGAAAACCACCGTCCAACTCGGGCAAACGGTCGAGGCCGATCTTGAAACACAACTGGCCGATCACATCGAGCACGATGGAAAACGCCACCAGCAACACCACGGTCAACGTCACGGGAACAGCTCCTCAAACAGGTCGATCAGGGCTTCATTGGTGGCGGCGTTGCGCTGCAGATCTTCGACGCTCCAGCGCTCGGGCGGCGGCTGGTCGGATTTAGCCTCCCAACGCTTGAACGCGTTGCTGAAGGCTGGCGTGGCGAACTCGCCGCACACGTCGATGCCGATGATGCGTTTACGCGCTGCCAAGGCCCGCAAGGCTTGCAGCAGATGGGTCAGGCGCATGCCGCCCTGGTCCCAGTTGGTGGCCGCGTCTTCGCTGGCGAGCACGTCTTTGTCGATGGTGATCCAGATCGCTTCGGTGGGCAGGCTGGTGATCATCTGCTCCAGGAAGGCCGCCCAGTCCAGCTCGGCCAGGTTGCGCCAATACAGGTGGTTTTCCTGCTGCTGGTGACCGGCGCCGTCCCCTACCCGGCCCCAGACTTTCGACGGCGGATGCTGCCAGGGGAACAACTGCAAGTGCCCGCGCTTGAGGGCACCGAGGTTGCCACCGCGCAACTGCGGATTGTGCAGGTCGTCGCTGCACGGGCCGAGGGTGACGATGCGCTTGATCGCCGGCATCTTCAGCGCGCGGTTGACCCACGAACCACAGTGGCGCTTGGGCGCAAAGCGTACCCAGTCGGGGTGGTTGTCGAAGTGGATCAGGCTGATGGGCTCTTTCAAATCGGCGAGAAAGGCCGGCGTGAGGTGGTGATAGTCGCCGGAGCCGACAAACAGGATTTCCGGCCGCGCATCGGTGGGCCGGGGCCGTTGGGCCAGGCGTTCGGCGAAGCGTTTCCAGGTTTTTTCGGTGGACCACAGGCGCAGCTTGGGGCCCAGGTCCAGCAGGTCGATACGCGTGGCACGGCCGCTGGCCAGACGCCGGGCAATCGGTGCCTGGCCGGTGAGGCTGTGGTCGAGGTCAAGAATGTTCAAGGCAGTGTCCCCTAAGGCTTTAGGGGGTCAATGCAAGGGACGGGCCAGCACTTATTTCAAGAACATTTTGACCTGCGTTCGGTTTTAATTTTTGGCGTCGCTGATGATCTGGCGGATCGCCCCTGCAAAGGCTTCCGCCGGCTGACCGCCGCTGACGGCGTACTGGTCGTTGAAGACGATGGTCGGCACCGAGGTCACGCCACGGGAGATCCACAGCTGCTCTTGCTCGCGTACTTCAGCGGCGTATTCATCGGAGGCGAGAATCTCGGCCGCACGCTTGATGTCCAGGCCGACGCTTTCGGCGATGATCGCCAGGGTGGCGTGGTCGGACGGGTCCTGCCCATCCGTGAAGTAGGCCTTGAACAGCGCTTCCTTGAGGTTGTACTGCAAGCCTTCCAGACCGGCCCAATGCAGCAGGCGGTGTGCGTCGAAGGTGTTGTAGATGCGGCTCTGGCCATCGGTGCGAAAGGCAAAGCCCAGCTCGGCGCCCATGTCGCGGATGCGCGCACGGTTGGCCTGGGATTCTTCAGCGGTGGAGCCGTATTTCTCGGTGATGTGCTCGACGATGTTCTGACCGATGGCAGGCATGTTCGGGTTCAGCTCGAACGGCTGGAAATGGATCTCGGCCTGCACTTCGGCGCCAAGCTGGTCGAGGGCTTCGGTCAGGCCGCGCAGGCCGATGATGCACCAGGGGCAGGACACGTCGCTGACGAAATCGATTTTCAGGGGAGTACTCATGACAGGCAACCTCGCAGGCGCAAATGGGCCACAAAGGTTGCACGATACACCAATGTCACAACACCTTCGAAGGCTCGCCCAGGTCAATCTGCGCCCAGTGCGCCGCGTCTTCACGATGGGCTTGCAGGTACGGCAGCACCGCCGTCAACAGCGGCGCCTTGAACGCTTCCTGGAAACGATGGGCCATGCCGGGGATCAGTTTCAACTGGCTGCCCTGGATATGCGCCGCCAGGTGTACACCGTGCATGACCGGCAACAGCGGGTCGGCGGTGCCGTGCACCACCAGAGTTGGCACGCGCAGTTGGTTGAGCAAGGGCACGCGGCTGGGTTCGGCGAGGATCGCCATGATCTGGCGCTTCACGCCGTCTGGGTTGAAGGCGCGGTCGTAGGACAGCGCCGCCTGGCGCAACAGCGCCTGGCGATCATCCGTCACATTCGGGCTGCCCAGGGCCGCCAGCAAATCGGCTTGCTGCTCCAGGGCCACTTCACGGTTCGGTGCGCTGCGCCGCGACAGCAGTTGTACCAACGCCGCATTCGGCGCCGGCAAGCCTTCGGCACCGGAGCTGGTCATGATCAGCGTAAGGCTCTCGACCCGCTGCGGCGCCATCGCCGCCAGGTGCTGGGCGATCATGCCGCCCATGCTCGCGCCCAGCACGTGAAATTGCTGGATCTGCAACGCGTCCATCAAGCCGATGGCGTCGTCGGCCATGTCGGTCAGCGTGTAGGGCGCCGCCACCGGCAGGCCGAGCTTGTAGCGCAGCACTTCAAAGGTCAGGTTGGCGTTGGCAGGCGCCTGGCGCCAGGTGGACAGGCCAACGTCACGGTTGTCGTAACGGATCACCCGGAAACCCTGTTGGCACAGGGCGACCACCACTTCATCCGGCCAGTGGATCAATTGCCCGCCCAGGCCCATCACCAGCAGCAACGCAGGATCAGACGCACGGCCGATGCTCTGGTAGGCAATGCTTACCTGAGCCAGGTCGACCGTTTGGGTCGGGACATTGACGTCACATCGAGAAGCCGCAAAGGACGGCAGGCCGAACAACAGAGCGGCCAGTAAAAACAACACGCGCATGAAAAACACCGAAACGCAGAACCCCAGTAGAGCGCGAGTCTGATGAAGTTTGTTCAAGCGCGCTGCCACAGTTGCATGACAGTTTGATGAAGAGTGCTCAGCGGTCATTGTCGACCTCCTTATCGACAGGCATGCCAACATGAGACAAACTCACGCCATTCGAATTCATCACAAATTGTATTCATGGAGAGCCCGTGCTCGAGATCCGTCACCTCAAGACCCTGCACGCCCTGCGCGAAGCCGACAGCCTGGTCGAAGCCGCCGAGCGCCTGCATTTGACGCAGTCGGCCCTGTCGCACCAGTTCAAAGAGCTGGAAGAGCGCTTGGGCATGCCGTTGTTCGTGCGCAAGACCAAGCCGCTGCGCTTCACCAGTGCCGGCCTGCGCCTGTTGCAACTGGCCGACGCCACCCTGCCGCTGCTGCGCGGCGCCGAGCGCGACATTGCAAGGTTGGCCGGCGGCACTGCCGGACGCTTGCACATGGCAATCGAATGCCATAGCTGCTTCCAGTGGCTGATGCCGACCATCGACCAGTTCCGCGATGCCTGGCCGGAAGTCGAATTGGACCTGGCCTCCGGTTTCGCCTTCGCCCCGCTGCCAGCGCTAGCCCGTGGCGACCTGGACCTGGTGGTGACCTCCGACCCGCTGGAACTGCCAGGCATCACCTATGTACCGCTGTTCACCTACGAAGCCATGCTCGCGGTCGCCAACCAGCATGCGCTGGCGAACAAGGCGTACATCGTGCCGGATGACTTGCTGACCGAAACCCTGATCACCTACCCGGTGGAACGCGACCGCCTGGACATTTTCACCCGCTTTCTCGAACCCGCCGATGTGGAACCGGCTCAAGTGCGCACGTCCGAGCTGTCGGTGATGATGATGCAACTGGTGGCCAGCGGCCGTGGCGTGTGCGGCATGCCCCATTGGGCGCTGCATGAGTACAGCTCGCGTGGCTACGTGAAGGCCAAGCGCCTGGGTGAGAAAGGTTTGTTTGCCACCTTGTACGCGGGTATTCGTGCGGACATGCTGGATGCGCCCTACATGCGTGACTTCCTGCTGACGGCCAAGGACACGTCGTTTTCCACCTTGGATGGGGTCAGCGCGGTGCGCTAAACCGCGACCTCGCGCCACATGTGGATCTTATCGAAGTAATCCACACCGACTCGCACCGCCAGCGGCTCCAGGCCGTACTGGATGAAGCCGCAGCGCTGGTACAGGGCAAACGCGGCTTCATTGCCGGCGGTGACCGTCAGCTGGATCACTTTGAGGCGCGGCTGTGTGCGCGCTTCGTCGAGTGCCGCTTCCACCAACTGACGGCCCAAGCCTTTTTGTTGGTGGTCCGCATTCACGTACATGCCGAACAGGGTCACCTTGTGCCGCGCTTTTTCTCGCGGCTCAAAGGCCAGACCGACAATGCCGGCCAACTCATCCCCGTCAAACGCACCGAGCAGGCAATCCAACGGGCTGCTCAAGCGTTTTTCCCACCAGCCCAGCGGCATCGCCGCACGCTCCGCCACGCTGGAGGTAAATGCCTGGGGATAGGCGCCATAGGCCTCCAGCATCAACGCCCGATACGCTTCGGCGTCGCTGGCCGCCAGCGTGCGAATGATCATGCCGTCAGCGAGGCGCGGTAAAACGGCAGGATCAGATCACGCGTCAGCGGGGCCAGTTGCAGGCCGCCATCTCCGGCCGGGTCGATCCAGCGCACTTCTTCAATCTCGGCGGCAGGCGTGACCGCTACATCGATCTGCACCTGGAACAGCTCGGCTTCCACGGTGAAACCTGGCTCGTTTACGGCCGGCGCAGAAAATTTTCCCAGGTAGACCGCAGCACTCGGCTCGATACGCAGGTTCAGTTCTTCGTGCAGCTCACGGGCCAAGGCCTCGGCAGGCTGCTCGCCAGCATCGATCTTGCCGCCAGGTTGCATGAAGGCCTGGGTGCCGCGCTTACGCACCAGCAAGGTTTGGCCGTCAGCGCCGATCAGGAGGGCGGCGGCGATGCGAATAGTGGAAATGCTCATGAAAGGTTCGCTGTCTCTTCGGGTAGTTTGATGAATATGGTGTATTTCGCGCCCTCCATCGACTCGAACGCAATCAGCTTGTCCACCAACGGCAGGTTCAGCACTTTGCCGGCGTTGAGCAGCAGCATGCCGTTATCGGCGTTGAGATTGCGCGCCAGGACCATGCCGGCTTCCAGTTCACGGGTGGTCAGGGCCTTGACCGAGGGATCACCCAGCGTCACATCACTGAGAAACGCGGCGCAGGCCTGGACAAAGTCTTCGACCAGCTCTGGATCATAGAGGCGCCCGGCGTACTTTCGGATGTACAGCAAAGCCTCGTCGCTGTTCATCTGCCGCTCAAGGATCAGGCCTTTTTGCAGTTCGATAAAGTCCACCGCCAACTTCAGCAGTCGCGAACCGAAGGGTATCGCATCGCCCTTGAGGTGATCGGGAAAACCGCTGCCATCCCAGCGTTCCTGGTGATGACGGATGATCCGCGCCGCGTCCTTCATCGGTTCCAGGGTCATCAGCAGGGATTCGCTCTGGCTCGGATAGCCTCGGTATTGTTCACGGTCACTGCTGTGCAACTTATCGGCGGCGGCAACCAACAGGCTGTCGCTCCAACTGAGCTTGCCGATGTTGTAGAGCGCGGCGGCCATGGTCAGGTCGCGCGTAGCGGCTTCGTCCATGGACTGGGCAGCACAATAGACGCGGACCAACTCGATCAATTGGCGGTTGGTCTGCTTGTTCTTGGGCAGGCGCAAGTTGGCCAGCAACGAAAAGACTTCGGTGCCTGTCACGTAGCTGCGTTTGAGTTCTTCGTAGGCCAGGTCGAGCATGTCGGCGGTTTGCTGCAACTCGGAGGTGCGCGCCACCACGCGTTTTTCCAGGGTGGTATTCAATATCTTGAGCTGATCGTTCTGCACCCGGGTCAGGCGTTCAAGCCGTTGGTGCTCAAGGGCCTGCTGCAGGATCAACTTGAGTTCGTCGTCATTCCAGGGCTTGCCGATGTAGCGGTGGATCTGCCCTTCGTTGATCGCCTTGATGATCGTCGGCAAGTCGGCATAACCGGTCAGCAGGATGCGGCTGGTGGTGGGGTACAGGCGGTGGACTTCGGCCAGTAACTGCGCCCCGTCCATACCCGGCATGCGCGCATCGCTCATGATCAGGTCGACGGGCTGCGCCGCCATGATTTCCAGCGCCTGGGCGCCACTACCGGCCAGCACCACATCAAAGGGCTGGCCGCGCAGCAAGCGGCGCAGGCTGTTGAGGATCGACTCTTCATCGTCGACCAGCAAAACGGTGGGTCTTGTCGCGGTATGTTCATCCATGCCTGCTGCGCCTTCAAATTAAACCAAATCGAGCTAAATTCAACCTCTGTGCCAAGCTGTCTTCCCTTGCTCAACGCGCGGGGTCGATTTGACGCCAACTGGCCCCCGATATCAAGGCCGCTCGACTATGCTGTCACATTAGGCTGTATCCGCCTCAGCAGTGGAATCAGGGAAGGAGTCGTTATGCCGTCGGACCTTTTATCGGTACGGAGCGCCCCATGAGTGCGGACTCGGCACGGGCCAACCGGCGCATTCTGATCGTCGATGACACGGCCTCGATCCACCAGGACTTTCGCAAGATCCTCTGCGCCGATCCCAATGGCGAACCGTCGCTGGAGAGCCTGGAAGAAACCCTGTTCGGCACCACCCCCAAAGCGCGCCAGGCCTACGAGCTGGACTCCGCCTACCAGGGCCAGGAAGCGTTGGCCCTAGTGAACAAGGCGCTGGCCGACCAGGCACCGTATGCCCTGGCCTTCATCGACATGCGCATGCCACCTGGCTGGGACGGCCTGCAAACCATCGAACAGTTGTGGGAGGTCGATCCCCGCCTGCAGATCGCGCTGTGCACGGCTTACTCCGATTACTCCTTCGAGGCCATCGAAGCGCGGCTCAAATACAACGACCAACTGCTGATCCTGAAAAAGCCCTTCGATCACCTGGAAATTCGCCAGATGGCCAGCGCCCTGACCTGGAAATGGCAGCTCGCCCAGGACATCGCGCTCAAAGTGATTGGCCTGGAACGAACCATCGAGGAGCGCGTGCAGGAGCTGCTCAAGGTCTCGCACCTGCTCCAGTATGACGCGTTGACAGAACTGCCCAACAGCACGCTGCTCGGCGACCGGCTGACCCAGGCAATTGCCCTGGGCCGACGGCATGACACCCAGTTGGCGGTGATATTCATCGGGCTGGACCGTTTCAAGCGTATCAACAATGCCTTGGGCTATCCGGTGGGCGACGAGGTGCTCCAGCAGGTCAGCCAAAGCCTGGTGGCGGCAGTGCGTAAATCGGACTCGGTATTTCGCTACGGTTCCGACGAATTCGTGATCCTGCTGCAGGATGTGCAGCATCCCCAACAATCCCAGCACGTTGCTCAAAAAATACTTAATGCCGTCAGCGCTACCCGCCATGTCGCAGGGCATGACCTGAGCATCACCGCCAGCCTGGGCATCAGTATTTACCCCAATGACAGTGGCACGGCGGTGGAGTTGATCAAACACGCCGAAACCGCCATGCACACCAGTAAAGAGCGGGGTTCCGACTGTTTCAGTTTTTACACCGATGACATGAACCACCGCGCCCAGCATCGACAAAACCTGGAAAGCGCGATACGCCAGGCCCTCGAGCGCGAGGAGTTTGAACTGCACTACCAGCCGAAGCTGGACTTGAAATCCGGGCGAATCGTCGGTGCGGAAGCCCTGATCCGCTGGTTCCAGCCGCGCTCGGGTTGGGTCAGCCCGGCCGACTTCATCCCGGTCGCCGAAGACAGTGGCTTGATTGTGCGCCTGACCCAATGGGTACTGCGCCAGGCCTGTGAACAGGCGCAAGCCTGGCGCGCCATGGGCCTGGCGCCGTTGTGCATATCGGTGAACATCTCGGCCATCGACTTTCGCCAGCGGGATTTTGTCGACAATCTTGCCACCCTCCTCAAGCAAACCGGTCTGCCGCCGACACAGTTGGAACTAGAGATCACCGAAAGCGTGCTGATGCAGAATGTCGACGAAACTGTCGAGATCCTTAACAGAATCAAGGCGATGGGCGTGCGGCTGGCCCTGGATGATTTCGGTACGGGTTACTCCAGCCTGAGTTATCTGCGCCGTTTTCCCATCGATGTGCTGAAAATCGACCAGTCATTCGTTCACGGCCTGAAGGTCAATAGCCAGGACGAACAACTGATCAGCGCTATCATCGGCATGGGCAAGAGCCTGGACCTGAATATCATCGCCGAAGGCGTGGAAACCGTCGAACAACTGAAATTCCTGCAAACCCAGCGGTGCGAAGAGGGCCAGGGCTATCTGTTCAGCAAGGCCGTGCCGTCGAAGGACTTCGCCCGGTTGCTGCAAGCGGGTAGCGCCACTCTGATGCCCGACCAGTAGCCTTATGCTTGCAAGGAGTGCTCGCTTGAATGAAGTACTGACCTGCCGTTTCGGCGTCGTGTTCATGTTGTGCCTGGGCTTGGGCATGCCTTTGATGGCCGCGCCGTTGGACGAAGCACTGAAACCTCTCCCCGCAGTTCCGATGTTGGACCCGGCCAAGGTTGAGCTGGGGCGCCAGCTGTTCAACGAGCCGCGTCTGTCGGTCAATAACACGCTGTCCTGCGCCAGCTGCCATCGTCTGGAATCGGGAGGTGCCGACAACAAGCCGTTTTCCATTGGCTTCGATGGCAAGCCCGTGGACATCAACACCCCGTCTGTCTTCAACGCCAGCCTGAACTTCAAGCAGTTCTGGAATGGCCGCGTCGATACGCTGGAGGCACAGATCCAACAGGTAGTCATCAGCCCGGTGGAAATGGGCAGCGACTGGAAAACCGTGGTGCAGAACCTTTCCGCCCTGCCCGCCTACCAAGCGGCGTTCCAGCAGGCCTACCCCGATGGCGTCACCGCCGCCAACGTACAAAACGCCCTGGCCACTTATGAACGTACATTGCTGACGCCCAATTCGCGGTTCGACCAGTACCTGCTTGGCAACACCGAGATTTTCACGATCCAGGAAAAATACGGCTACCAGCGCTTCAAGGACTATGGCTGCATCGCCTGCCACCAAGGTATCAATATCGGCGGCAATATGTTCCAGAAGTTCGGTGTGATGGGCGACTACTTCAAGGCGCGCGGCAAAACGGTCGAGTCGGACCTAGGCCGCTATCTGCTGACCCAGGACGAAGAAGACCGACATGTGTTCAAGGTACCCAGCCTGCGCAACGTCGCCGCGACCGCGCCGTACTTCCACGATGCCTCGGCCAAGACCCTTGAGGAAGCGGTCGACGTCATGTTCAAGTATCAGTTGGGGCGCAATCCGTCCCAGGAGGACAAGGACCTGATCATCCAGTTTCTCAAGACCCTGAGCGGCGAATGGGCGGGCAAGCCATTATGAGCATACCCTCATGACCCTTTCCCGCCGCCGTGCCGGCCAAGTGTTGCTGGGCCTGATGACCCTGCTGCTGGCGTCCACCCTGGTGTTTCTGTACCTCAAGTCTTCCCGTGACCAGACGGCTACCTATACCCAATCACGGGACCTGATCCGCCAGCTCCAGCAGCTCAATGCCCAATGGGACAGTGAAGTACTCAAGGCCAGGATCGCCCTCACCCACAATTACGACCCCCTGGTGGCACCGCTGCAGGAAATGACCCGGATCTGGGCCGATCTGGAAAACCGCGACTTCTACCACGACCCTGCCGACCTGCCTGGTTGGCAGGCCAATCTGGAAGCTTACCAAGCCGCGATCCAGGAAAAAGCCCGGTTGGTGGACCAGTTCAAATCCCACAACGCCGTGCTGCGCAACTCCCTGGCCTTTCTGCCGACCGCCGAAGATGACATCCAGGCCCAGTTCAATCGCTACGGCGATGAAGGCCGCCTGCAACTGCACGATGTCGCCACCGATACCTACGACCTGTTGCTCAGCAGCCTGGAATTCGCCCAGGTCACCAGCGACGACCGCGCCGCCGATATCCTGGTGGGCCTGGGCAAATTGGCGATCAACAAGGAGCGCCTGCCCCCTGAGTTTCAGGGGCCTGTCGAGATCCTCAGCAACCATATTTCGCTGATCCTGCGCGAGCAGCCGGTGGTCAACGGCCTGGTCGACCGGATTGCCGCCGTGCCGGTCGCCGAGCGTCTGGACGACTTGACGACCCACCTCAACCAGGATCAGCAAGCCGCCGACCTTGTCGATCGCCAATACCATCGCTACCTGCTGATTTTCTCCATCCTGCTGGTGGGTTTGCTGCTTTACCTGGCGATGCGCCTGCTGCGCAGTTTCGCCGAGATCAACCGGGTCAACCGTGCCCTGCAAGCGGCGAACGAAACCCTGGAGCAACGGGTGGAACGCCGCACCCAACAACTCAAGGATGCCCAGAGCGAACTGCTCGACAGTGCTCGCCAGGCGGGCATGGCGGAGATCGCCACCAACGTGCTGCACAATGTGGGCAACGTACTCAACAGCGTGAATACCTCCGCCGATCTGGTCACTCGAAAGCTGCGCAGCAGCAAGGCACTGGGCCTGGGCCGGGCCATGCAGTTGATCAACGAGCGCCAAGGTGACCTGGGCACCTTCTTCACCGAGGATGAAAAGGGCAAGCTCTTGCCGGGTTACTTGAATCAACTGGTCGACGCCATTGCGCTGGAACAACAAGGCATGACTGATGAACTGGCGCAATTGAGCAAGAGCGTCGACCACATCAAGGACATTGTCGCTACCCAACAACACTATGCCGGTGCCTCCGCGCTGAAGGAGCCGGTGCACATCAGCGCCCTGATGGACGATGCCTTGCGCATGAACGCAGGGGCGCTGAGCCGGCACAACGTCACGGTGGTAAAACACTATGCCCAGGTGCCGGAGATCCTGGCGGATAAACACCGGTTGCTGCTGATCATGGTCAACCTGATCAGCAATGCCAAGTACGCGATGTCCAACCTTGTCGACCGGCCGCGGCAAATGACGCTTACGGTCCAACCACGCGATGACGCAACCTTGCAGATCAGCGTGAAAGACGACGGCGAAGGCATACCGGCGGAAAACATGACCCGGATCTTCACCCACGGCTTTACCACCCGCAAGGAAGGCCACGGCTTCGGCCTGCACAGTTGCGCCCTGGCAGCGGTGGAGATGAATGGCCAACTGACCGCCCATAGCGACGGACCGGGCCTGGGCGCCATGTTCACCTTGACTATCCCTATGGTCCTTGCCGGAGACCCCACATGAACCAACCTCCTAACCGGCGTCTATTACTGATCGACGACACACCGTCGATTCACGATGATTTTCGCAAGATCCTGATGCCTGTCGTTGAAACCAACCAGGCGCTGGACGCTATGGAGTCGGCGCTGTTCGGCGACACGACAAAAGCCCGTGCCCCGGTGTTCGAACTGCATTCGGCCTATGGCGGAGAAGAAGGCCTGCAGTTGCTCGTCACGGCCATGGAGCGCAAACAGCCGTATGCCCTGGCCTTTGTCGACATGCGCATGCCCCAAGGCTGGGACGGCGCGAAAACCATAGAAGAACTGTGGAAAGTCGCTCCCGACCTGCAAGTGGTGATCTGTACCGCGTATTCGGACTATTCCTGGGAAGACCTGCTGGAGCGGCTGCACGCCCATGATCGGTTGCTGATCCTGAAAAAACCCTTCGACAACATCGAAGTCCAGCAGATGGCCAACACCCTGGCCAACAAATGGGACATGGCCCGCCGCGCCTCACTGCAAACCACCCACCTGGAGCAGTTGGTGGAACAGCGCACCCAAGCGCTGCAAATGGAGATTGACGAACGCAAGCATCTGGAAAGCCAATTGGTCCAGTCGGAGAAACTTGCGTCGCTGGGGCAGCTGGCAGCCGGTGTGGCCCATGAGATCAACAACCCGGTGGGGTTTATCTCGTCCAACCTCAGCACCCTGGACGGCTACTTCAACCAGCTGCAACAGATGCTGGATGCCTATCAACGTGCTGAAGTCTTGGTGACGCCACCGGAACAAAGCGAGCAGCTCAAGGCCATGCGCGTCGGCCTGGAACTGGACTTTCTCAAGGAAGACATTCCGGTCCTGATCAAGGAGTCCAAGGAAGGCATTGGTCGCGTGGTGCAGATCGTCAAGGACTTGAAAAACTTCTCGCGGGTGGACAACGAGCAGACCTGGCAATTTGCCAACCTGCAACAGGGCATCGATTCGACATTGAACATCGTCGCCAGCGAACTCAAGTACAAAGCCGATGTAGTCAAACACTACGGCGCATTGCCAGAAATCGAATGCCTGGCCTCACAGCTCAACCAAGTGGTGATGAATCTGGTGATCAACGCGGCGCAAGCCATGGGGCCAGAGCGCGGCACCATTACCATCAGCACTGGCGTGGACAGCGAGAACGTGTGGTTGGAAGTGGCAGACAACGGCTATGGGATCGCGCCGCAAACCCTGCAGAAAATCTTCGATCCGTTCTTCACCACCAAACCGGTGGGCGAAGGAACAGGGTTGGGGCTTTCGCTCTCTTACGGCATCGTTAAGAAACACCGTGGCGACATCTCCGTCAGCAGCGAGCTGGGCAAAGGGACAACGTTTCGGGTGGTGTTGCCGATTAGGCAAACGGCGGCGTAGGACACGCCGCCGAGTCGCGCTCATGCGTCGGCTTTTTTGGGGCTCGAACCGAACGAAGCGAAACGCTTGTTGAAGCCGGCAATCCGGCCTTCGGCCTGGGTCTTGCGCTGTTGGCCGGTGTAGATCGGGTGCGAGGCACTGGACACGTCCAGCGGGATGTAGGGGTAAGTGTTGCCATCACTGTGCTTGTGGGTGCGGTCGCTGTCGGCAGTGGAGCCGATCAGGAAGAACACGTCGGCGGCAGTGTCGTGAAACAGCACGGTGCGGTAGTCGGGATGGATACCAGCTTTCATAAGGCCTCCGGGGCGTTTGGATGCATTTGATGTGTTATACAGTAACACAAATAGTGCACCCAAACGAGAACCGATTGCAATAAGAATAGGCCGGCAGCTTCTATGCGGCTTCCTGGAAGTCCATTTCCGGTGGCTGTCGGGAGAAGCCACGCGTGAGCACGCTCAGGTAAACCAGGCCGATCGCCAACCACACCAGACCCAGGTAGATCGCCAAGTGATCGAGGCTGACCATCAGCCACAGGTCCGCCAGCAGGCCGATGAACGGGAACACCAGGAACAGGATCAATTCGCGCACGCCACGCTGCTTGGCGCCGATCCAGTAGTGGAAGATCACCGACAGGTTGACCAGGCTAAACGCCAGGAATGCGCCGAAATTGATGAATGAAGTGGAGGTGGTCACGTCCAGCTTCAACGCCAGCAGCGCCACCACTGCACACAACAGGATGCTGTTGACTGGAGTGCCGAAGCGCGCATGCAGGCTGCCGAAGAACGACTTGGGCAACACACCGTCGCGGCCCATGGCAAACAACAGGCGCGAACCGCTGGCCTGGGCCGACAGCCCCGAGGCGAACTGGCCGACAATCAGGCCAATCAGGAAGATCGACACAAACAAGTCGCCACCGATATTGCGCGCGATTTCATACGCCGCCGAATCCACATTGCTGAACTCGAACGACGGATGGGCCACCTGCACAAAGTAGGACACCGCCACGAAGATCAGCCCGCCGATCAAAGTGATCAACATGATCGCCCGTGGGATGGTGCGACGTGGGTCGCGGGTTTCTTCGGTCAGCGTACTCACCGCGTCAAAGCCCAGGAACGAATAGCAGGCGATGGCCGCGCCGCTCATGATCAATGGCATATGCATCTGGCCGTTGAAGAAGGGGGCGATGGTCCACAGCGGCTTGCTCGCATCTCCACCGATGTAGTGAATGCACAGCGCCACAAAGGCAATCAGCACCAGGAATTGCACCAGCATCAGCAAGGCGTTGATGCCGTTGGCCAGTTTGAGGCCGACGATGTTAATGGCGCTGGTAACCCCGATGAATGCCAGCACCCAAACCCATTGCGGCACCGCCGGGAAGGCTGAGTTCAGGTACGCCGCACCAATCAGCCAGATGGCCATGGGCAAGAACAGATAGTCGAGCAATACCGCCCAACCGGCGATAAAGCCGAGCTTGGGGCTGATGGCCTTGCGCACGTAGCTGTAGGCGGAACCGGCCACCGGAAACGCCGACGCCATGCGCCCGTAGCTCATGGCGGTGAAAAACATCGCCACCAGCGCAGCCAGGTAAGCGGCGGGGACCATGCCCGCGGTGGATTGAGCCAGGATGCCGAAGGTGCCGAGCACAATGATCGGCGTCATATAGGCGATGCCAAACAGCACCACCGACCCTAACGACAGGGTGCGTTGCAAACGAGCCATGGGTGATTCTCCGCGCAATTATTAGATTTATGGCAGAACTGAAGTCGGTGTTGCACACACTGTTTTTTAGAGTTATTACCCGTGGCGGGGGGGCTCGCCCCCCCGCCACAGGGGCTAGCGTTGAGCTTGTGGGATCAACAGCTCGCGCGCGCCATCGCTGCGCTCAATCACCTCACCCGGCAATTTCATGCGCTGGTCATCCAGGTAGCGGTAGTCCTTGCGAGCCGCCGCCAATTGGTCGAGATCCAGCTCAACCGCGAATTGCCCCTCCTCACGCCCCGCTTCAAACAGCAGCGTGCCAAACGGGTCCACCAACGCACTGCCGCCGGCAAACACCAGGTCGCCATCGCCCGCTTCCACCCGGTTGACCATCAGCGCAAACGCCTGGTTTTCCTGGGCACGGGCCATGATCGCGGTGCGGTGGGTGGGACCGTACGGGTCCATGTTGCCGTTGGTGACGATCAGCAACTCAGCGCCCAATTGCGCCAGGGCACGGGCGGTTTCCGGGAACTCGATGTCGTAGCAGATCAACAGGCCTACGCGCAGACCGTTCCACATGCAGGTGGGGTAACGGTCGCCGGGATTGAAGACGCCTCGTTCCAGCGGCCACAAGTGGGTCTTGCGGTACCGTAGGGCGATACCTTCGGGGGTGATCAGCAAAGTGGTGTTGTAAAACTGGCCGCCATCGTGTTCGGCAATGCCAATGACCACGGCGATATCACGCGCACGGGCGGCCTCGATAATGGCCTGCACGGTGGGCCCCTCCAGCGGTTCGGCGATGCCGGCGACGGTCTCGGCCGTGGGGAAACCGGTCAGGTGAGTTTCCGGAAATACGATCAGTTGCGTATCGTCGGCGCACGCAGCAATCGCCGCCAAGGCGCGTTCAAGGTTGTAAGCTGTATCGTTATCACGACCGGCCAACTGGGCAAATTCGACCTTCATGGGTATTCCTTGTTCTTTATCTGTGCCGCAGTATGCGCAGCCACAACCCCCCAGGGAATCACGCGGCGGGGGTAACCCGATAGGGGTAGATCGATGACCATGTCGCTGCAAGACATCGCCTGGCACCGTGCGGTGGGGCAAATGATAGACGCGCTGGACCAGCCCAATTTCTGGACCCAGCTTGTCCGATTGCTCGACCAGTACGTGCCGTCCGACAGCTGGGTGGCTCTGCTGTTCAGCAGCGAACACCGCCCGCTGGTGTTTGCCGAATGCCCAGGCGCCGATGGCACGCCGGACCAGCTGTTCCAGGACTACCTGAACGGCCTGTACCTGCTCGACCCCTTCTACATCGCCAGCCGCGAACACGCGCGCACGGGGCTTTTGCGCCTGGCCGAAGTCGCGCCCGAGCACTTCGAACTCACCGAGTACTATCAGCGCTACTTCCGCCTGAACGTGGTCGCCGATGAAATCCAATTTAATTGCCATCTGCCGGATGGGCGTACCCTGTGCCTGTCGCTGGGCTCGAAGCAACGCTTCAATCCGCAGCAGATTGCCCTGCTGTCGCTGATTCAACCCTGGGTACTGAGCCTGCTGCGCCAACGCCTGCCCCATGAACTCAAGCAGGTCAGCACGCCGCAACCGATCCAGAATGATGACTGGGGCGCGCAACTCACTGCCCGCGAACTGGATGTAGGCCGCTTGATGCTCAGCGGTTGCTCCAGCAAGGAAATCGCTCGTAAGCTGCAAATCTCTGTTGAAACCGTGAAAGTCCATAAGAAACACATCTACAGCAAGCTAGGGATCAAATCCCAGTCAGAGCTGTTCTCGATCTTTCTACAGGCGCAAAACGCCTAGCCGATGAGTCCGAACCAAGGAAAACCGTATGAGCCTGTCGTTACTAAGCCGTTACGCCTTCTTTGCCGTGTGCGTCATTTTCACCCTCGCAAGCCTTCCCTTTATCGAACATGAATGGCTGTGGCCGATCACCGTGGTCACGGGTGTGCTGAGCCTGATCGGTATCTTCGACCTGCTGCAAAGCCCCCACGCCGTGCGCCGCAACTACCCGATCCTGGGCAATATCCGTTACCTGGTGGAAGCCATCCGCCCGGAAATCCGCCAGTACCTGCTGGAGTCCGACAGCGACGCCCTGCCCTTCTCCCGCGCCCAGCGTTCACTGGTGTATTCACGCGCCAAGAATGAAACCGCCGACAAACCCTTCGGCACCCTGATCGACGTGTACCAGTCGGGCTTCGAATTTATCGGCCACTCCATGCGCCCGGCGCCGTTGAGCGACCCCAGCGCATTTCGCGTGATGGTCGGCGGCCCGCAATGCACGCAGCCATACTCGGCATCGGTGTTCAATATCTCGGCGATGAGCTTTGGCTCGTTGAGCGCCAACGCGATTCGCGCGTTGAACCAAGGCGCCAAACTGGGCAACTTCGCCCACGACACCGGCGAAGGCAGTATCAGCCCCTACCACCGCGAAAACGGCGGCGACCTGACCTGGGAATTGGGCAGCGGCTACTTCGGCTGCCGCACCAGCGACGGCCGTTTTGACCCGGAACGTTTCGCCGTGCAGGCGCAGAACCCGCAAGTGCGCATGATCGAAATCAAGATGAGCCAGGGTGCCAAACCCGGCCATGGCGGGATTTTGCCCAAGCACAAAGTCACCCAGGAAATCGCCGATACACGCGGCATTATGATGGGCGAAGATTGCATCTCGCCGTCACGCCACAGCGCGTTTTCTACGCCGCTGGAACTGATGCAGTTCATCGCGCAACTGCGTGAGCTGTCCGGCGGCAAACCGGTGGGCTTCAAGTTCTGCCTGGGTCACCCATGGGAATTCATGGGCATCGCCAAGGCCATGCTCGAAACCGGCATCCTCCCGGACTTTATCGTGGTGGACGGCAAGGAAGGCGGCACCGGCGCAGCGCCCGTGGAGTTTACCGACCATATCGGCGTGCCACTGCGCGAAGGCCTGCTGTTTGTGCACAACACCCTGGTGGGCCTGAACCTGCGCGACAAGATCAAGCTCGGCGCCAGCGGCAAGATCGTCAGCGCATTCGATATCGCCAGCGTGCTGGCCATCGGCGCCGACTGGGCCAACTCGGCGCGCGGCTTTATGTTTGCCATCGGCTGCATTCAATCCCAGAGCTGCCACACCAATAAATGCCCGACCGGCGTCGCGACCCAAGACCCACTGCGCCAACGCGCCCTGGTGGTGCCGGACAAAGCCCAGCGCGTGTTCAACTTCCACCGCAACACACTCAAGGCCTTGGCGGAAATGCTCGCCGCCGCCGGTCTCGATCATCCATCGCAGTTATCGGCCAAACACTTGGTACGGCGCATGTCGGCAACCGAGATCAAGCTGTTTTCGCAACTGCATGTGTTCCTCAAACCCGGTGAGTTGCTGACCGGTGAAGTGAACGGTGAGTTTTACTCGCGCATGTGGCAGATGGCGCGAGCCGATAGTTTTGAACCCCATGAAGTGGCTGCCGCCTGATAAATTAACGATTCCTACCTGCTGAACCGGACCACCGACGGCATTGTTGAAACAAGGAGATTCACATGCCGCTACTCGACTTCGCCGCCATCGCTGGGCAACTGCCCGCCACGTGGAAATCAACGCGCCTGGGCCAGGTCGGCCCGGCGCGGATCAAGGTGTTGCGCATGGATGAGCAGGCCTACGAAGAAGAAACCCACGACTACAACGAAGGTTTGCTGGTGATCAACGGATGCTTGCGCCTGAGCATTGGTGATGCAGAAATCAGGGTGGACGCGGGCCAGATGTATCTTGTCGAAGCGGGTATCGCCCATGCCGTACTTGCAGGCAGCCATGGCACTTTGGTTATCCTGGATGTATAGAGACATTCAGTAATACCCAACCTTTGCAATTACTTACAAATACCGCCAACCTGCGCCCGCCCGACGTGCGGCGTACGACAACACCCGCGTTCGCCTGTCATTACTAAACCTTTCGTACAAGAGCCCGCTGCCATGCTGAACGGACGCGACCCACGCATCGATTTTTTTCGGGGCCTGGCGTTGATCTTCATTTTCTGGGATCACGTCCCCCACAACCCCCTCGGCCAGATCACCCTGCGCAACATAGGTTTCAGCGATGCGGCGGAGGTGTTTGTGTTCCTCGCCGGTTACGCCGCCGTACTGGCCTACGGCAAGATCCTGCAACGCGACGGCTACTGGATTGCCTCGCTGAAAATCCTGCGTCGTACCTGGGTGTTGTACGTGGTGCATATCTTCTTGCTGGCGATGCTGATGGGCATCGTGTTCTTCGCCAATAGCCATGTCGAAACCCGCGACCTTGTCGAGGAGATGGGACTGACGCACTTCGTTACCCATCCGCAACAGGCCCTGACAGATGAGTTGCTGCTGCGCTTCAAGCCCAACCTGATGGACCCGTTGCCGCTGTATATCGTGCTGCTGGCCGGCTTGCCGCTGGTGTTGCCACTGATGCTGCGCAAGACCTGGACGGTAGTGGTCGGGTCAGCAACGATTTACCTGTTGGCCCCCTGGATGGGCTGGAACTTAAGGGCCATTGCCGATGGCGTGTGGTACTTCAACCCGGTCACCTGGCAATTTTTGTTTGTGCTGGGCGGCGCGGCGGCTATCCATGCGGGGAAGACACGTCCTGTGGACACCCGCCCGCTCCTGCACCGCCCCCTGTTCGTGGTGGCGGCCCTGTACGTGATGGCCGCGGGGATCCTGACGCTATCGTGGCGCTGGCCCGAGGTGCATGACGCTTGGATGCCCGCGCAGCTCAGCGACTTGCTCTACCCCATCAGCAAGACTGACCTGTCACCCGTGCGCCTGCTGCATTTCCTCGCGTTGGCCTATGTGACGGCGAAGTTGCTGCCGAGTCGTGCGTGGACCGAAAACGGGTTGGCGCAGCACACCTGTCGCATGGGCCGTTATTCGCTGGAAGTGTTTTGCCTTGGCGTGGTGCTCGCGCCACTCGCGGACATGATCAATGCCTTGGCAGGCGATGCATTCGCCATGCAAATACTGACGGCAGTTGCTGGCGCGGCATTGATGGTGATGCTGGCGGTGTGGCTGGAATTCAACAAACGACTGGATCAGTCGCTTAAATTGGCGGCACAGCCGCAGTAGGCAGCATGGCCCGTTGCGCGCAACGGGCCATTTCCAGTATCAGGCCGAACGCGCCGAAGGCGAGGCCAGGTTGGTGGGTTGCAGCTTGAACACGTAGAACAACACCGTCAGCAGCACCAGGAACGCAGGCCCCACATACAGCGCCACTCGGGTATCCGGGAAGTACGCCATCAGGCCAACTACCAGCACCAGGAATGCCAGCGCCAGGTAGGAACTGACCGGGAACAACCACATGCGGTACTTGAGCCCTGCCCGTTCGGCCGGGCTCAGGCCCTTACGGAACTTGAGCTGGGCCAGCAGGATCATCAGCCAGGTCCAGATTGCGCCGAAGGTGGCGATGGACGTCACCCATACGAAGACTTTCTCCGGCACCCAGTAGTTGAGCAACACGCCCAGCAGCAACGCAAAGATCGACAGCAGCAGTGCCTTGCGCGGTACGCCGTTGCGCGACGTCTTGGCGAAGGTCGCTGGTGCCTGGCCGTTCTGCGCCAGGCTGTAGAGCATGCGCCCGGTGCTGAAGATGCCGCCGTTGCAGGACGACAGTGCCGCAGTGATCACCACAAAGTTGATGATACCGGCGGCGGTCTTGATGCCCAGGCGCTCGAACGTCATCACGAATGGGCTGCCCTGGGTGCCGATTTCATTCCAGGGATAGATCGACAGAATCACGAACAATGCGCCCACGTAGAACAGCAGAATGCGCCAGAACACCGAGCCGATGGCACTCGGAATGGTCTTCTGCGGGTTCTTCGCTTCACCGGCAGTGAGGCCGATCATCTCCACACCCAGGTAGGCGAACATCACCATTTGCAAGGACATCAACACGCCTTGCACGCCATTGGGCATAAAGCCGCCATGGGCCCACAAGTTGGAAATACCCAGCGCCACGCCGTCATTGCCAAAGCCGAACGCAATAATGCCGACGCCGCCGATCACCATCGCAATGATGGTGACGATCTTGATCAGCGCGAACCAGAACTCGAACTCACCAAAGGCCTTGACCGCGATCAGGTTGATGCTGCCCATACTGATCAGCGCCGCCAGGGCCCAGATCCAGCGCGGCGTGTCGGGGAACCACACGCCCATGTACACGGCCACGGCGGTGATTTCCGCCACGCAGGTCACCAGCCACAGGAACCAATAGTTCCAGCCGGTCAGAAAGCCCGCCAACGGGCCGAGATAGTCTTGGGCGTAACGGCTGAACGAGCCGGCGACGGGGTTGTGCACCGCCATTTCGCCAAGGGCGCGCATGATCACCAGGATCGCCAGGCCGCCAATGATGTAGGAAAGCATGATCGCCGGGCCGGCCATTTCAATGGCCTTGGCCGAGCCCAGGAACAGGCCGACACCGATGCAGGCGCCGAGCGCCATCAGGCGAATATGCCGTTCGCCCAGTTCACGTTTCAGCGGGCCGCCCTGAGCGGTCTCGCCATGGGGCAGGTGGTTGCCAACGGGCATAAGGGTACAACCTCGTCTTGTTATTGGATTGAGCCACTGGGTGCCGGAAGTCATGACGGGTCGGCCATGACGTCCTCGCACCGGGCTGGCCTCTTGGGCCAGATCAGCGGGGGTGCAGTATAAAAAGCTCAACCCAGGGATTTTCACTCAATAAACGGCAAGATTCAGCGAGAAGTCTCGGCAAAAGCCGCTTTTGCGGAGGAGCTTTACCTGGACAGCGTAGGAATCGTCGCCGATAAACGGGCGCCGAGTATTGCACAGCGAGGGTGCAGCGTCATTGCACCGGCTGCCACGTCTCACAGCGCCGAGAAAATCAGCCGTCTTCGCCACAAAGTCAGCGCTCTGGCTCCCCTCAAACAACGAGCTTGAGATCAAGCTGCTCGAGTGGGACCTTGAAGGCATATTCGTATTTCTCAATGATCAGGGTCAGCACTGCTGGGCACAGGCCAACGACGTGCGCTGGCGCAGCTTGCTCAACCAAAGCCTCAAACAGCAGAACCGCTAGGCGCCAGACAAATTCCTTGACCACGCCCAGCAGCGTCTAAGCTTTCACATACGTCCGATCAATCTGCGTGAATGGATCAATCGACTATGGGCGCTTTATGGCAAACCGATTCGAACAGGGCTGCGTTAGCAACCGACAGCCCGGATCAACCGCCATTGCCACAAAGCCCCCGCTCGCGAAGGCTGTGGTGGCGGCTGGTGTGGCTGATACTGTTGATCGCCCTGGCAGCGCTGTGCTGGGCCGCCAGCCAGGAAATGCGCACCTCCCGCCTGCAGGCCGAGTACCTCAGCCCGTTGGCGGCGGCGCTGAGCTATGAGGTCACACCCGGCACCAGCGAGGCCGTGGTTTATCCGGGCGATGGTCCCTTCGACAAGCGCCTGGGCTACAGCGACCTGGATGAGTTCCTGCCGCGCCTGCTCAAGCGCAACTACTTGGTCCAGGCACAGGCGCGCTTCTCACCGGCGTTGATGGATTACGCGCAGCGGGGGCTGTTCGTGCCCTACGCAGAAAAAGTCCAGGCCGGCCTCAGCATCACCGATTGCCGCGCTACGCCGCTGTACAGTTTCACCTACCCGCAACAGCTCTATGCCAACTTCGCCGCGATCCCGCCGCTGGTGGTGCAAAGCCTGCTGTTTATCGAAGACCGCGACCTGTTGGACCCCAAGCAACCCCTGGCCAACCCGGCGGTCGACTGGCCGCGCTTTGCCAAAGCGGCCTGGTCGCAGGTGGCCAAACTGCTGCATTTGCCCGGGCAAACCGCCGGTGGCAGTACCCTGGCCACGCAGCTCGAAAAGTACCGCCATTCACCCGATGGCCTGACGCTGTCCGGTGGCGAAAAAATCCGCCAGATGCTTTCCGCCAGCGTCAGGGCTTACCAGGCCGGGCCGAATACCTTGGGCAGCCGGGAGAATATCCTGCGCGATTACCTCAACAGCGTGCCGCTGTCGGCGGTGCCGGGGCATGGTGAAGTGCACGGCCTGGCCGAGGGGTTGCGGGTGTGGTTCGGCGCAGACTTCAATCAGGTCAACCGCGCCTTGAGTGACACCGAGCAAGACCCGAAGCGCCTGGCCGAACGCGGCCTGGCACTGCGCCAAGTGTTGGCGTTGATGATCGCCCAGCGTCGCCCCTCCCACTACCTGAACAAGGGCCGCGACGAGCTGGCGCAACTGACCGACAGCCATATCCGCCTGCTGACGCAGAACGGCATCCTCCCGGCCGCTTTATCCTCCGCAGCCCTCGCCAGCCACCTGGGCTACCGCGATTGGCAGCAGCAGCCGACGATCCAACCGGTGGAAACAGACAAGGCGATCAACGTCGCCCGCAGCCGCCTGGCCAGCCTGCTGAACCGCTCGCTGTATGACCTCGACCGCCTCGACCTGTCGGCCACCAGCACCCTGCAATCGGCGCTGCAACGCCAGACTACCGATTACCTCAAGCACCTCGCCGACCCGACGTTCGCCGCAAAAATGGGCCTGCTCGGCCCGCGCCTGCTCACGCCGCAAAGCACGCCTCAGGTGCGTTATAGCTTCACCCTGTTCGAACTCACGCCCGACGGCGCACGCGTGCGGGTGCAAACCGACAACACCGACCAGCCGTTCGATATCAACGAAGGCAGCAAGCTAGAACTGGGTTCCACCGCCAAGCTGCGGGTGCTGACCACTTACCTGCAAATCATCAACGAACTGCATGAGCGCTACAGTGCAAAAACACCCGCCGAGTTGAAAAGAGTCGAAGTGCCCGAGCAGGACCCGCTGTCGCGCTGGGCGCTGGATTATCTGCTGCGCAGCAGCGACCGCGACCTGTCGAAGATGCTCGATGCTGCTCTCGATCGCACGTATTCCGCCAGCCCCGGCGAAGCATTTTTCACCGGCGGCGGTCTGCACCGTTTTCATAACTTTCGCAACGAAGACAACGGCCGCAACCCGACCCTGCGCGATGCCCTGCGCGAGTCGATCAACCTGCCGTTCATTCGCCTGATGCGCGACCTGGTGCGCTACACCACCTACTCCGGCGAAGACAACAGCGCGCGCCTGCTCAAGGACGACAACGACCCGCGCCGCCAGGAATACCTGGCTAAATTCGCCGACCACGAAGGCACCGCGTTCCTGCTCAAATTCTGGAAAAAATACCGCAACAAGGACACCCAGACGCGCCTCGACACGTTCATGGACAGCCTGCACCCCACCGCGATTCGCCTGGCGGCGGTGCACCGCTACCTGTTGCCCCAGGCCAGCCAGGAGAGTTTCAATCGCTTCGTACGTTCACACCTGAAGAACGCCGAAAAACTCACCGATGCACGTCTGCAAACGCTCTACCAAAGCTACGGCCCCGGTGCCTACGACCTGCCGGACCAAGGCTATATCGCCAAGGTGCATCCGCTGGACCTGTGGCTGCTGGGCTATTTGCTCAACCACCCTGAAGCGACCTTTGGCGAGGTGGTCAAGGCCAGCGAATTCGAACGCCAGGAAGTCTACAGTTGGCTGTTCAAGAGTCGCCATCAGAGCGCCCGTGACAGCCGGATTCGCACCATGCTGGAGATCGAAGCGTTCCTGGAAATCCATGACCGCTGGAAGGCCGTGGGTTACCCGTTCGACCATTTGGTACCGTCACTGGCCACTGCCATCGGCAGCTCCGGCGACCGCCCCGCTGCGCTCGCCGAACTGATGGGGATTATCCTCAACGATGGTGTGCGCCTGCCGGTACTGCGTATCGACAGCCTGCTGTTTGCCGAGGGCACCCCCTATGAAACGCGTGTGATCAACGCCCCGAATCTCGGCAAACGCGTGATCTCCAGCGAAGTCGCCAGCGCCTTGCGCGGCGCGCTGTCGCAAGTCGTGGACGCGGGCACGGCCAAACGCGTGGCCGGCAGCTTCACGCTGGCGGACGGCACACCGCTGGCCATGGGCGGTAAAACCGGCACCGGCGATAACCGCATCCAAGCCATGAGTACCGGCGGGCACATTCTCAATTCCAAATCCATCAACCGCACGGCAACCTTTGTGTTCTACATCGGCGAACACCACTTCGGCACACTGACCGCCTTTGTGCCGGGCACCTCCGCCCAGCACTTCACCTTCACGTCGGCGTTGCCGGTACAGGTGCTCAAAGGCATGGCTCCGATTCTCTACCCGCTACTGCAACCTCGGGGTTCCGCCACGTGCCTGCGGTAAGAGGAAGGGATCACGTAGTGCTTATTTAGACCTGCCGCTCGCTCGACGCCCATTAGTCTGGGCATCAGCGTGCAGCCCCTTCCCTGACACCGGCCTGCACGATTCCCCCTATCGCGACAGGAAACCCGCGCTATGCCTTCACAACCCCAACCTTCTACCGAAGACCTGATACGCCGTGCGTCAGTGTGTATCACCGCCATCGAGCACCTACTGGACGCACAGCCAGACCTGACGACGGTCATGGCCACAGAACTGCGCCAGGCATTGGCAAAACATTTGCCTGCCAGTACACCGAACCCGGATACGGTTTATCTCAACGAGTACGTTTACGACACTGCGTCGCAGGCAGATCAAGACAGCACCGCACGGACACCCCGCATCACCCGCGCACGCAACCTGACCCAGGTGCTTCAAGAGACGATTGCCACCCAAAACATGCCGACCGCGCTGACCAAGGAGCCGGAAACCGGCGCCATCAACCAGGCAGTCGGATTCTATGCAAATGCCAACGGCGCCGGCCGCAGCAATGAGATGGCGCGGTTGGAAGTCGCAGCAGTCAATCAGTTGATCAGTGATCTGCAACTCAACTGCCAGACGCTGTACTTGAACAGTCTCAGGGCGTTCTGGTCATCGCCCCACGCGAGTACGGGTGCAGTGAGTGTCCTGGAGGCTGTGAGTCAAAAGCAGCGTGAGGTATTTACGCTCGAGGCGGACCTGAAACTGCAGGATGCTCGGCAACAGCTCAGCCAAGCCGAGCAAACCCAAAAGAAAACGCCTGAAGATACCCACGCGCAAGCGGCCGTCACCACGGCCCAGTCACACCTTGAGGTGTTGATCGAAGGCCGACAATTGATCGAAAACTGCGTGCTCCATGAGACCACGAACAACGCCACACCGCCGCTCATACTCGGCCTCACGCTGGAATTGACCGACCAGCCTGAATGGGCCGCACCACTCAATGGCTGCTTCGTACTCACCGAACGCATGCATGGGATACGACCGACCGTCCTGTATACCCCGCAATTCGGCGTTGAGTTCTTCATGAGTTTCTCCACCATGGAAAATACCTTGCGCCTACGCCTGGTGAGAAGCGACGAAAGAACCCTGCTGCTCGCCAACATCGTCGCCAGCGAACGCTCCGCTGCCACCGACGCGTTAAGAAGTCGGCAGGCACTCACCTATCCCTCGATCACCGGGCCGGTATTCAGTGCATGCCTGCACGCCCAACGTCGCCAGCAAGAGGCCGATATCGAACAGGCCTTCGGTGCGTCCCACGCCACGTTCGAAGCCCTGGCAGTCAGCGTACAAACCACCCTGGCACTGCCCCTCAAGGGCAACCCTGGGCTGATCGCCCGCATGCCCGAATCGCCGGACCTGACACGCGCCTCTCCCGTCCCACTGACCTTGCCGGACGTAGGGCAACAAACGCACCTGATACAACAGTGGAACTCTCTTAACCAACAACTCGACCAGGTACTGGAAAAGGACAAACACCCCTCGCTGGACGGTGTGCTGACATCGCTGCTCAAAGAAACCTACCCACATCTGCCACCCGACACCGGGCTGCACAGCCTGTATGTCAACCGCTACCTCATTGACAGCGATGGCCTGCGCCATTTTGAATCTTCCCGCCCATTGCTCGAGGCGGTGTGTGCCTTGTTGCTTTGGGACAACCCCGCAGAGCAAACGCACGAGGATCAAACAGCACAAGAAGAGGGCACCGCCACGCTCGACACGTTCGCCGAAAGCGTCTTCAGCAGCCCGACCGCTATCAACGAGGTCGACGAGCTGGCCCAGACCGATACACTGCTGGACCTGGCGCACACCCTACAGACACGACTGGCCGAGCAGATCACCACCTATTGGCGTACGCCGATAGCGCCGGAATTGGTTTGCCCACAGGTTCGGCTGATCGATGTCCAGCGCCAGGTCCTGGAGATACAGGCACGCCTGCGCGTGGCCGACAATACCCTGAGCCCACAAGCCAAATTGCTGATTGATCGCGCAATGCGTTACCCGACCCAGGCCCGACGTGAAGCACGCTTCAGCCATGGCAACCGCCCCGGTGTGTATCAGTTGACCGTCGACACTGGCCCCGCCGCGCGTGCGCGCATGGCCGCCAGCTTCGTCCTGACCCTTGATGACGGCTCCAGCCCCGTCGCTCCCCATTGGCCCCATGGGCACAAAAACCTCAGTACTCACACGGCCGGGGTTGGTGCGGTAGTGCTCTATACCCCGGACATGGGGTTTGAAGAATGTGCGTCCCTGCAAGCCCTGCATGACACGCTGAAAGCCCGCATCAATGCTGGCGAAGACGCCGGCAGGTTGTGTATCAGCGGCTTGCCGCTGGCGGTTCAGCATGGCAAAACCGGGCTGTGGGGCAACGACCTGAGTACCACTTATGCGCCGATAACCGACGACTTCGTGGCTGACGGCATCCAGGCGCTGCTCGACAAACAGCAGTCCGACATCGAGACCATTCTGGGCCTGACCGAGGGCGAATCGGACAATGAAAAAAATGGCCGCGTGGAACTGGCCGAACTGTTGGATTTGGCCGGGCCGTTTATGGCGCGCAACCGACTGCTGAAGGATCACTGGCGGCCAGACTGGGAAAAGCGCTTGAGCTCGGCGGACCAGAAGGCTCTGCAAGACCAGGCCGACACTACCCAGGGCAAACAGGATGAACTGACAAAGCAATGGCAAGCGCTTATCCCAACATTGGCCGAGTATGCAAAGCAACAGGTACTGACAAAGATTCGTGCCTTCCTGGCTGAAAAAGGCCAGGACTATCCCGTAGAGGGCATCGACCCGGACAAGACGATAGTCACCCATATCACCCGAACACGGGTCGTAGCCGGTGGAGGCGGTTTTGGAACTACGCATACCAGCTCCAAGAGCAAGCCGATGAGCCTGACCAACCTGCTGTTGAAAAACACCAAACCCTGGGAAAAGAGCCTCACCTGGGTCGAAAACGACGATCTGGATGCCACACTGACCACCCCCCAAGGGAACTGGGTGCGCGATACACGTGGACGCCCCATCACCGTGGACAAACAACGCCTTGAGCTGTGGGTCAAGGACCTGAATGTTGCCCACCAGTACACGCAAAACGTGCTCGATAAATACCTCGCCCCGCAGGCTACGGCAACCGAGGCCCGCCCCTTGAGACAGGCGTGGCGCGCGACCCAGGCATCCGTTATTGACTATGCGGCCCTTTCGGCCCGGTTGAATCCTGATATCTACCTCAGGGAAACACACAGTGCCCCCAAGCAAAAGAAAGCAGCCGCTTGGATGGCGGCGGTGCAGGCCGCTCCAAACCCCGCGACACGCCCACTGGTCGACGGGCACGCAGTGATCGCCAATGCACTGATGTTCAACCCTGCCAACAACGCCCCCGAAGGCCATGGTGGACAAACCGTGAATGGCGTTCTGATTCTCTCCACCGCTGCCGATGACATGCGCGTACTGTATACCCCGCATGCGCCCGACGGTTTGGAGCTAAGGGAACTGGCCAACGAGGCTGAACTGATCCGGCTGATGCAGGGCTCCGCCTGGTTGGATTATCTTCGCGCACGCTTACCGGCCGATACACGCTTACTCAATCCGCGCCTGGTCGCACACTCAGGCGATGTCTGGACCGGGCTGTACCGGCAAAACTATCTATACCTGCTGAACAAAGCCGACGAGCAGAGCGTGACTAACGAAGAGCTGAACGCCCAGTCCACCCTCAATAAGGTGCTGTTCGGCATTGAAGTGGTAGCAACCGTGCTGGGCGGTCTTCCCTGGAGCGGGCAACTGGCCTCTTCGGCCGCCAGGTTCGTCGGCCGGGTCGGGCGCACCACGGTCCATGCCTTGCGCAGCCTGGGGCAAAGCGCGGTGGGGCTTGTCGTACGTCGCGGGCCACGCGCACTCATGCTGTTTGAACTTGCAAAGGTCACCACCACGGTCGCCGGAGTGACGCGCACGACCAGCCTGGGTATCAAGCCACTGCCCATGCTACTGAGGCCCGCGAGAAACATACGGCGACCGAACCTGGCGAAATACCAGAAAGACTTCCAGCAGGAAAGCTCCCGCCTGCTGGTAAAAAATGGCATCCCGCCCGGAGCGGAACTGGCGGAAGGTACAGGCATTTATCGAGTCCCCGGCTCGCCACCCACCTATCTGGTACGCGGCGTCGGTGAAAAGGGCAAAGAGCCGGTGTTTCGCATTCAGAACTCTTTCAACGTCTATGACCGCAATGGCTTGGTCGCCCCCGTGCTCACTCCCTCTGGAGGCTTGACCCCATTCCGGTTGCGGCGCCTGCCGAACAAACGGTGGGAATTGGACACATGGCAACGCGCGTCCGGCGGCGGACCAAGAAGCGACAACAAAGTAACCGTAGCACTTAGAGAATGGGACGCACACGTCAAAGCCAACGCGGCGTTGCCCAACCCGGCCACCACGCTGGACCCCGCCGCTTTTTTCAAGAGTCGCAATCTCACGTACTACTCGTGGAACAAGTTTGTAAAGTCAGGCGGCGAAATTTCCGAACTGGGCAAGGCGCGGCTCAATCCTGAGACGTTTACACACCTGTCAAACAAACTGTTCATGAAATGGGTAAACATGAAGCAACCGAACAAAGCAGCTGCAGTTGCATTTGCGAAATTACATAACATTCGTCCAGAGCGTATAACCTTGTTCTTGGACGCGAAGAAAGGGACGTTGAACAAACTTGGCAAAGCCCGTTTGGCCAAACTGACAAAACCCGCCGACGCATCTTTCGCCCACTTCACCGACAAGCATTATCAAGACTGGTATCAGTTGTCCCTTCGACCGGAGAACCAGAACATGCGCGCGGTCTGGAAATTTGCCACTGATCATGGCCTCCACCCCTCTTCCTGGAGCAAATACGTGAAGTCCGACGGCACCTTCAATATGGCTATTCCTACTGTTGCGGCCCGCGTCAACCGACTGGGACTTTTCTTCCCCATAGACTTGACGCTTCCGGGCCCGTCCCAGCCTCCCGTCTGACCCACAAGGCTGTTGATTGCAGGAGCGAGCTTGCTCGCTCCACGCTGGAAAATCCGAGCTTCACCCTCAAGGATGAAGGGCCGCAAACGGCCATGCGCACCTACACACCTCGCAGGTTTGACCTGATCATTGATGATGAAACGGCGATCCGGCCATCTCGCGCCGGCTACACCTCGCAGTCCCAGATCACCGTGACATTGCCCTCGTAGGTGCTGGCGACGCCCGGTTGCAGCATGCCTTCGCCCAACCGTGTGTTCATGTCCGCCAGCGAACTGAACGACTCGAACCCACGGTGTGGCGTGAACAACACGACGTAGCCGACATCAGTAGCGGGAGGTAGCTGCGAGACCTCAGGGATTTTTTTCGGTCAGCACAAAGGCGCCGGCAAATTCGACGGTGTGTGCCTGATAGCTGAACGTCAGCGCATAGACGCCAGGTCGGAAGGCCGGGCCTAACCCGAGGTTCTCCACCAGCAGCGCTTCTTCACGGTGCAGCAGATAGTCCTGGACGTTGAGTTTGGCTTCCAGTTCCAGCGCGACCAGGCCGGCATCATTTGCCATGAAGGCGTGCAGGCTCTTGCTGTCGAGTAGGCTGACTTCATCGAGCGCCTGCAACTGTTGCGTGAGGTCACGCTTGAGGTTCGTCAGCAGTTGCTTACCGGCGTCGCTCTGCAAGTCGGCGGCTGCAACACTGGCGTACAACGCGCGACTTTTACCGAGGTGCGATTGCTGATGCGCCGTGAGCGTCTGGTTGAGCTTTTCGAGCTTCTGCAACTCGACTGGGAGCGGCCACTAGGACAGCAACGGCGTGTCGATGCCCTGCTACTGGTGGCCGATCTGATTCAGGTAACTCTGTATTTCCAGGGGTGTAGGTGAGTAAGAGGGAGAGTTCAGGGTGCTCATCGCACTGGCTCCATGCGCATGGGAAGGGTCATCAGCATGGTGGGGGCGTCACGGCACGCCCATCACCAGCACACCGCTGCCACTGATGGGCCCGGCGGCAGGTAGGGACCCGGCGCGCCGAACAAGCGTAAACGTCACATCGTCGCCCCCCACGCTGTTGGTAATACGGGTCAGGAACGAACCGTTGACTTGAACCGCAGACCCCGCACGAACAAGCGCCGTGCCTATGTCCGGGTTGGTCATCGTCAACAGGTGAGTGTTGAAGGATGACGGGGTGCCTTTATAGGAGATGGTTATCGGTGTACTGATCCCGCCGTCCGGGCATGAGTAAGTGAGCCTGCGGTCGCTGCGGATGGACGTTGTCAAAGGATCGGTGCCTATTGCACGCTGGTGGACGTTACCGAAGTTGATGTCGATAGGGTTGTTGTTGTTGATCGTGCAGGTTGAAGGGGAAATGGAGAAGTTATTGGCGGCGGTGTACGTAATCATGAGCCCCCTCCTCTCGCTATTATAATTGTTTGTCTGGTTGAGCCGTAACACACCAAGAACGTCACCTATTCGAACGTCGATAGGGTTCGTCGGGTTGTTGTTTACCAAAATGTAGGGCGTTACATCGATTGGGTAAGCCGCGCCGTTATTGGCTAAGGTCGATATCCGAATGTTATACGGAACAGGGGTGTTGTAATACGCTCCGTTTATTCGTAAGCCGGTGCCTTGGCTGGCGAATTTGGGGCCGGCTGTCCAAGGAGCACCGGATATAGCCGCAGTTCCCCAATAGTCCTGAAATGTCGGATACGGCTGGCCAGGTGTGAACCGGCACTCCAATCTCACCCCTTCAAGGATAATGCGGGTTGTGTCCGAACCAAGCCGGACAGTGACGGGAACCTGTAGAGGCAGGGTTCCGTCAACCGCTATCCACGGTCCACCGTTCACACGGCAATCAGCCGCTCGGACGGTCGTAGCAATCCCCATTACGACGAGAAGCACCATGATTCCATCATAAAGTCGTTTCATTTTTTTCTCTCATTGCGACGCTACCCAGACCTTGCCCTGCGAGCAGCCTGGATAGAGTTGAGGTTTGTCTGCGGCGTTTACGGATAGTCCAACGTAAACGTGGAGGTCACCGTAAAGGCGCCGTGCCCGATGGTTTGATCGTTGATGGCCCGCGGCTCGCCCTGCACGTAGGCCTTGAGCTCGACCACATTGCTGCCATTGCTCAACACCTGTTCATCGCTGACGGTATTGAGGGGGAGTGGTTTGTTGCTTGGCGTCTCCAGGCCAACTCCGATCCCCGAGGCGCCACTGCCACCATCCAGCGCGAACAGCCCCGGTAGTGCGGTGTTTTCCCGGCCACCGAACTGGATGGTGACCGTGTTGCCAATCGTGGTGTCGCAGTCCTCCAGGTGCACCTTGAAACCCTTACCCTGCGTGCGCGTGTTGATGTAGAGGTGCTTGCTGGTAACGTCCCAGAGTTCCAGGGTGATGGCCTCGTCGCCAGGGCGAATCGTGCAGGCCTCTTCAACCAGGTTGCCCTTGAACACCAGGTTGTCCGCCGCCGGCACCTTGGGGATCAGGCCAAGGCCAAGCAGTAAAACCAGGCCAGCCCTTGGCCACTCCATACGCAGCCTTTCATGTTGCATAGACTCTGCTCCTACTGGTATTCGGCCAACAGCGTGGCCACCGCCGTAAACCGCGCGGGGGCCAGAACTGCACCTGGCTGTTTGACGGGCACCACTTCCAACGTCGGCGGTGACGACAGGGTGATGTCCAGTGGCGTATTGAGTAGAAACGGCAGGTTATTCTGAAACAGCCGAATGCCCAGCTCTGGCACACTGGTCTGCACCGCCGAGCCGTCAAACGAAGTTGCCGTGCCGTTAACGCTCAATTTCAGTTGCCACGGCAGCGTGGCGGGGCCACAACTGATGGTGTACGCGAGCGCCCTGCGGTATTTCACACCGTCGACTCGCTTGACCCCGACATCGCCAAAATCGACCTCGATCGTGTTGCCCGCCTCAATCGTGCAAGGCGGGGGCTCGTTCAGCGTTCCGCTGAACGTCAAGTTGGCCGAGGCACCACTACAGAGGCCGATGGAACACAAGGCGAGCAATGCTCGCTGCTGCCAACAGGTCATTGATCGTTTCTCTTCATGGGTCATCATTGGTATTCGACCACCAGCGTCGCGGCGGCATCAAAGGCGCCTCCCGTCAATTGGCTGCCCACGCGTTTGACAGGCACCGCCTGCACGGACGGAAAGGTGGGATGGGTAAAATTCACGGCGGTGTTCAGCGGCCAATCCGCGCCGTTGACGAACAGCTTGACGCCAAGATCCGGCTTGCGAGTCAGCAGCACATTACGATCGAATGAGGCGCCGGTGCCTTTGAGTTCCAGGGTCATTGCGTTGTTGAAGGGCGAATCACAGGTGACGGTATAGGGTACGCCGCGGCGGTAATTCACCCCGTCGACCCGTGACGTCAGCAGGTCATTGCCAAACGGCACATCCAGCGTGGTGCCGTTGTTAATGACGCACGGGGGCGGCGCGATGATGACCGCGCGGATGGTCAGATTGGTGTCGGCCTGCACACCTTGGCTGACCGCCCATAGCAGGCCGCCACCGAGGAGCACGGCCCGTGAGCCGGTTGACTTAGCCATTGTTCTGCCCTCACTCATAATTGAGCCTGAAATCCACCACGGCCCGAAATGCCCCACTGGTCAAAGGTGCAGAGGTGCGCGTGGGTTGAACATTCCAAGTCTGGGTGCTGCCGCCCAAGGGCAAAAACAACGGTTCGCCCCTTGAGCCAAGACGGACATCGCGGCCCTGTGCATCAGTCAGGCGCAGGCCCATCCCGGTGACACCGCGCACTTTGACCAGCCGGGGATCGTCGGCATCGGCCGGGGCAAGAAATGCCACCGAGAGCACGGGTTGGTAGGCGCTCCATGTCAGGTTCCCGGTTCGCTCACTACGAATGCTGCCGGCGGTGCGTTGGCAATCGGCAAACCGCAGCTGAAAGGCCACAGGTGTTGCCTGATCACCGGGCCGTTGCAATCGGCTGGTCGACACGGCGCCCAGGTCAATCGTTTGATGCAGTGAGGTCATCTCCAGACTGCACGGGATTTCGTGCATGGACCCGGTGACGTTCAACATCCCATTCATGCCCTCCACATCCTCGCCATCCTGAGCCTGTAAGCCGCCTGCCAAGGCCAGTAACAGGCCGCCCACGACTTTCACGTTGTGCGACTTCATGATTTTCTCCGGCAACAGGCGCTACTCATTGGCCGCGGATGCTTGCGCGTTCACTTTGCAAGCGTTGCCACTGCAGATGAAAGCCATCAGCGGGCGTCCGCCGTAATCATTCACGTAGGCCAGATAGGGGGTAGTGCCGAGTGCCTTGGCCGTCGGCCCCAAGGTCAGCGAGCTCTTGGGAGGGACCATCAGCGGCTCGAAGCCCGGCACGGTTTTGCCGTCCTTACTGCTGCGTGCATCCACCAGGGTCACGTAGTAAGGCGTTGGGTTGTTCACCCGATAGCGCTCGCCCTCAAGGCTGAGGGTGAGTTTTTCCTGCCAGGGGTTGGACAAGTCTTGCTGACTGGGCGTGATGGCTTGCGGTCGGTAGAACAACTTGATGCGGGTTTGCAACGCAATTTGCAGGGTGTTGGCTTTATCGCTGCGCGGCGGAATCTCCCTCAAGTTGAAGTAATAGACCGTCTCTCGATCCTGGGGCAACAATTTGGCCGCCGGCAGCGCCTGAACTTTCACCTGGCTTTGTTTGCCAGGTTCCAAGCGCTGAACCGGTGGAAGCACGATCAAGGGCGAGGTGATCTTTTGACCGGTTTCATCCTCAATCCAACCCTGAGCCAAATACGGCAACTGGGTGTTGTTATTGGTGATGTTCACGCTGGTGGCCTCTTTGCCGCCATCAAAAATCACGCGGGTACGATCCAGCCCAACTGCGGCATAAGCGCCCTGGCTCAAACCTAGAACCAGCAGTGCAAATGCCTGCACGGTGAGGGGTGTATTCAGCGTCATGAGGATGTTGTCTCCGTATCGAGTGGCTTGCCGGTCAGCACTGCCGGGGCGGGCGAGGATGGGTCAGCGGCTATCCGCTGACAGTTCAATTGCAGGGCATCGGTCAGGCCATCAGCGGGCAAAATGACAGGGAGCGTGAACCTGCATCGCTCGGCACCGCCCCAACTGACGACCATCTGCTCGCCGGCCTGAATGCCGCTCAGGTAGACGCTGCCAGCGTCATTCACAATCCCGGTGTCCTGGTGCTTCATGTTTTTCACGATCGCGCCGAAGGGCGGCGTGCTGCCATCGTTTAGTTGCAGAACAGCCATCGCCTTCTCGCCGGCAATCACCTCCAGCGAGCGATAACCAATAGCCCCCTCGGTGAGTGTCAGTTGCGTGACGGACTGAGTGGCCTCGACGTTGCTCGGCAAGCTCTCCAGGTCGACACTGGCCGCCGTGCGCTGATAGCTGCTGATATCGGCAATGACCGCCTTGCCGAAGGCGTTGCTGCGCGTCGGTGTGCCGTAACCGCGCACGGGTACATCGGGCACTCCGGCGGTATCCACCATCAGACGGGTGCCGCCGGTACTGGTAGTACGATGCAGTGCTGCACCGTAAGGCGTGAGCGTGCCACCGCCGCGGGCAGACATGCTCAGGGTGCTGTAATTGCCTTCTTGCTGGCTGGCGCTGAGGTTGATGTCAGCCTGATCGCCCACATGACTCAAGTAACCGCTGGCAGCGTTGTCGCTTGCACTGAGCTGGTAGCTGCTACGCTCATCGATTCGATCGCTGTAGCGCGTTGAAAAACGGTTGGTCCCTGCAGCTCTATTGGCATCCAGCGACAATGTGCCAGTGGGCCCCAACGGCAAGCTCACCGTCAGCGATACGCCGTTATCCTTATAGTTGTAATCCTGCGTCCGATAGGTGTTGAGGGACAGGCTCAGGTTCCTGACAGTGCCTACATTAAAGTAGCGCGACACCGACAGGTTCCAGCGATGAGTGTCTGGCCGGTCCCAGTAAGTCTGCTTGTTGTAACTGGCATAGACGGTGGCTCCCAGGTCACGAAACTGTTTATTGACCGTCACCGTATAAAGGGCCTTGCTGCCGCCAATTGGCTTCCCACTCTCGCTGTAGTGGCCATATTGGTCGTAGCCCTCGCCGCGGCGCTCGCCGTTCCTGCCGAAATGCCGAGCATCCAGGTACTCACTCATGCTCAGAAAGTTTTTCTCGGAGAACCGGTAACCCGCGAAGGTCACTTGGCTGTCGTACTCTTGAAAGTGCTTGGAATATTGAAGGCGGTAGGATTTACCCGAGAGCGACTCGTTCCACACGTTGGCGTGGGATTGCGTGACATCCAACGATACGGCCCCGAACGCCAGCAAGTCGCGCCCCCCCCAACGGAGAGCGCCCGATAGTTGTTATCGCTGATGCCGCCGCCAAACAGAGACCAGCCATTACTGACGCCCCAAGAGAACTCACCCGTGCCAAAAAAGTCACCTTCGGCGCCGTACTGGAGATTGGACGGTCGCCCGCTTGCCAGCTTGTAACGCACTCGCCCCGGGCGCGTCAGGTAGGGAACGCCTGCCGTATCGACTTGGGAAATGTGTATCGAACCGTCCTGCTCTTCCACCCGCACATCCAGCCTGCCACTGACGGCGTCATTGAGGTCCTGAATGCGAAAAGGGCCCGCCGCCACAAGCGTTTCATACAGCACACGCCCCTGTTGGCTGATGACAACTTTCGCATTGGTTTTGGCCACGCCAACCACTTCCGGGGCATAACCGCGCAGGTTAGGTGGCAGCTGGCTTTCATCCGAGTTGAGCGCCGCACCTGTAAAGCGGAAGCTGTCAAACAGGTCCGAATACAGATAGTCCTCGCCCACAACCAAGCGCGCCCTCAGCGCTGGAATGGCGCGATAAGCGTAGTAACGGCTCCACTCCAGCCGCTGAGGACTGGGCGCCCCGTCGCGGCCTTTTTCGACACGTCCCTGCCAGTCTGCCCGCAGGCGCCAGGCCCCGGCATTGGCGCCGAGCGTTCCGTTACCCGTGAGGTTATTACGAGCCCCGTCGTTCTTTCGGTAGCTGGACAGCGCGGTCAGGTTGTAGTCAACGAGCAATCCCGGCACCCCTTCATCCCAACGCGAGGGCGGGTCCCAGTTAATGTCGCTGTACTCGAGGTAAGCTTGGGGCAGGCTGATGCTCAGCGTGGCGGTAGCCAGGTCGCCACTGACCTCCATGCCTGGCAAGCCTTGAATATCCAGGCACTGCCCGCCTTTCCACCAGGTAAGGCTGGCCGCGCCGGACGCCTTGAGGCCCAACTGTTCCACCAGGCCTGGTGATAAGCAGGCTTGACTGCCTTTGGGATCATTATCCGGTGGGTAAAACGCCACCGACTGCTCAGACAGAGGCTGAGTATTGATCTGCACGACCATCGAGTAAGTACCCGGCAGAATGAACCCGCTGCGCGCAAACTGAGACAGGTCAATATTGGAACGATCACTCAGATCAAGAACGTCGGTATTGAACTCGATATCCCCGGCACCCAATGCCGTACCCGCCAGTGATATCAACCCGCCAAAAAGGCTTGGGCGCAGCGTATTTCTGACCTTCGATGTATTCAACATGCAAGCAGCCCATCAATGTTCAAAAGTATTCCAACTTGAACCGCACTGCGGCGTTGTGAGGCCCGGCTGCCAGCGGTAATCCATTGCCAACCAGGCGCAGCGTGTAGTGAAGTGTCATATCGCCCTCCACCAACGGAAGCAGCGCCATCGGCACACCCGGGACACCCTCCTGGCCCGCAGCGTCCTCGATATGCAGGGCCACTCCCTGCGAGCTGCCGAAGAGAGCAAACGAGCGCCCTTCTCTGTCGGTGGGCGCATCAAACGTCACACGCATGTGCTGCCAGTCCGGCAGGTTCGCACCGGGCCGTGAGGGGTCAGGACGCGTTAATGAGCAATTGACCAGGCGCAACTGGAAGGGATGGATGTCCCCCCGCGCGTTTCGCAAGAGCCGACCGATGGGCTCGGGGTTCATCTCGATGACTTGATCGACACTGGCCAGTTCCAGCCCACAGGCTGAGTCGACAACTTCACCTGCGAGCGTGACCACACCCTCGCCTTGCGCAGGCGCCTGGGCGACAGCGCAAGGGCTGATGAGCATCGTCAATGAAGAGGCAATAGCGAGACTTATAACTGTGTTCACCTTTATCTCCCGCCAAGTTCCCCCCACCACCGCAGTGGCGGGGGTAAAACTTACTGATAAGCCAAGGTGAAGTTGGTGACTGCGCTGAATTCACCAGGGACGATTGGCGCGGTCGCGGCGCCTTGTACATAGGCACCGAATTCCAACGTGTTATTACCGGTGGAAATAGCTTGCGGGGTGGTAGCGACACCCAGCCCGATAGGTTTACTGCCATGGGTCATCATGATGCCCACGTTGCCCGCGCCTCCCACCGTGCCGATTGCACCGGGGACGGTGCTTGATGGCGCAGCGGTGAAGGTCGTGGTGACGGTGTTATCGGTGAGGCCGCTCAAATCGCACCCTTCAAGCTCGATCAGCACGCGCCGTGCTTCAGACTTGCCTCCCTTTTCCAACTGGTGTTTGGCAATCGCACCAAGGTTGACTGTCTGATCGACAGAGTCAGGCTTGATCGAGCAAGCACCCGAGTGGACCGACCCCATGAACGTCACCGTTCCATCGGCGGCATGAGCAACGGAAGCCGAACCCACCAGCAACCCGATAGACAACAGCGCAGTGTTCATTTTGGTTTTCATTTGCACGTACTCACACAGTATTGAATGTCATATAGAAACCCTTCCGCAGGAGTGCGTAGGACTCAGTCAGCATCGATCGAGATATGGCGTCTGATTTGATACAGATAAAAGTGCGAATCACGTCATTAAGCGCGAAGCAACTTTTCCAACTATTTGTATTGCAGATCAGCATCCGTTCGAAGCGATGTAAGTTTCCATCTGATACGTTGAGTACGTAAGCCGGGTAATTCAGACAGCGGCGTAGTCTTGTTATACCGAGAGATATAGGAAAAGTGTGGCAATTTGCCAAAACATGGGAAATGCCTGTAAGAAGCGAACTACACGAACGTTAATCATAAAGACTTAGTGCAGTACCTGTATGTAAGAACCGGATTACAAGGAGATTCTGTAAAATACTTCCTGAGTTGGCAAAATCTTCGGATACCAGTCGCCGTGCCTTTAGATGATGAATCTGGCCTGGTGCATAGCATGGTCGTCACGGTAGCCAATGTTGCGGACGCCACGCGAAGAGCATGCAGGGCGCGAGGTCATCTGGCAGATTGCAGCCCGTCGCAGTACTTACAAAAAGCACGGAAAACGCAGTGCCATATACAAAGCGATACGCAAGATCGAGAAGGCTAAGGCTCAGGTTCGCACCAAGGTCGAGCCCCCGTTTCGGGTGATCAAACGCCAGTTCGATTATGCGAAGGCGCGCTTCCGAGGCTTGGTGAAAACACTGCACCGATGGTGACGCTGTTCGCCCTGTCGAACCAGTGGATGGCGCGTCAACATGTGTTGGCGAACGCAGGAGAGGTGTCCGTGTGATACAGGAAATAGCTGCTGCGCAGAGGCTTACTGTGCCCAATGGGCCTGAAAAACCGAAGAGCATTGATCAAATTCTGATGTGCGTCGTTTTTTTGAAGTGCTGACCGCTCGATAGCCGGAAAATACCTGGCTATTTCAGACCATCCTTAAGCAATGCTCGATAAGAAATGTCAGCGGTGGCGAGGGGCGACATCCAGCCCGGATGCCGCTTCCAGGCTCGCCAACAACACACCCGTCAAGGCCGTGTAATCAGAATGACCGCCAGAGACTGCACCGGGGGCGCAGGTAAAGCTGCTCGGCGCTCAACGTGCACGCCGTGAAGTGTGCATCCAGCCCCCTCTCAGGCGAACAGGCTGTGGATTTGATCCAGAGACCGATGGCGAAGCGCTGCGATGGAGTCGGCTTGACTCATAAATTGCTTTCTTGCAGAGGGAGCATGAAAGCCAAGGCCTGTGCAGCGACCCACGGCGGTAGACCATTATCTGCGCTGGCCCCGATTCAAGGCGCAAGGAAGTCGAACACGATATGGACCGTGCCGTAATACTCCCCGGGTTTATAACCGCCCACGGGCTCAATCGCCGCGACCTCCAGTTCCGCGCGCCGGCCCACCTGGGCCTCTGCAGCCTTGACCACCTCGGTACTGTCCAGAGTCAGGGGAACCAGGTTGAACAGTACCCGCAAGTCGATCCGGTTCCGTCCGTCGAACAGATAGGCCTCAGCACCCAAGCGTGCGGCGACTCCGCCGGAAAGGTTTTTCACATCGAAATTCTTGCGCAGGCGACTCAACTGGGAGCTCACCAGGTTCCACGTAAGCACTTGATCATGCCCCATCCAATCGGGCTCCGAAGGCAGGACATAGGCCTCATGAACAGGAATCGTCACCGACACCTCGAACACGTGGCGCTCCTCGATCGCCCAGGCAGAACCGGCGGTAAACACCAGTACCGCCAACACCGTAAGCCTTGTCAGTTGCTTGAACATCGTCATCACCCGTTACTGTCGACTGTGATCAACTTTTTCTTCTGCCCTTCAATCATTTGAAAGACGTAGGTGCGCTCGGCCTTTTTCTCGAATACCAACTGGCGCCCTGGCATGATGTGGTGCTTGGTGGTCGGCAGGCAGTCGTTTTTTGCCGTCGCCGAGCAGTCGCGAAACTCATCCAGCACCACCACGCTGTTGCCGTTGTTACGCAGTTGGTACTGGCCAGCCGTCTCTTTGACCTGCGTATCGAAACGTGTGTTTTTAGGCCGCACGAAAAACACCGTGCCGTAGCCCGCCATGACGTTGACCCCCGCCGCCAGGCTGTCCTTGTATTCGGCGCGCTCTTCGTCGGTGACGGTGAAGTTGTCGTCCTTTTCCGGTACCACCGGGATGAAACGCACCCGGAAATAGCGCTCCTTATCCCGCGGCCCCATGTACAACAGCCGTGTGCCCTGGCGCCCATTGGCCGGCACGATCAGCCGCGCCGGGCTGGCCATCAGGCCATCGCGACTGGTGGTCTTGCCCTCGTTGTCGGCCAGCGACGCTACCGGCACCTCGCGGTGCGTGCCGTCGGCGTTGTAGATGATCTCCAGCACATCGACCCGGATAAACGCCGTGCTTGTGCCGGTGTTGGACACGCGCTTGAGATAGGAGCTGCGGTCCTGCTCCAGATAGTCATACACCACCCCGACGTTGATTGCCGGCGCCGCCTGGGCCCCCAGGGCATAAAGGAACATCCCGATCCATAACACTGCATGTTTCATGTTTGATTACGCCTCAATGATTGAACACAGCCCGCGGGCCGGTACTGCGGATGGCCGTCTAGACCTGCGAATCCCAGACCACGGTCACCACGCCCGAATAGGTACTCCCCGGCCGCTTGAGCATTTCGCCCATGTCGTCTCGCTGCACCTCGAAGTGCAGGCTGCCCGGCCGGTCGCTCACGTAATGCAAAGGTTGGAACAGCTCGCTGCCGACACCATCCAGGCGCAGCGGCAATTTGTTCACCGCTTGCCCGTACTGGTCGACCAAACCGCTGGGCAAGGTCACGGCGACCTGCAGCGGTACGTCATCACCCCGGGCATTGCGCAGGCCGCAGGTGTTGCCCATGACGATCGAGCATTCGAGCTGCATCTTGAAACGCGAGCTGCTCGCAATGCGGAAGGTCTGGTCACGGTACAAACGTGCCGGTGCGCGCCCATGGTTGAGCCAGGCCTGCCAGCCGCCCTGGGGCATCAACTCGATGCGGTTGCCGCCGGGTGGAATGTCGACCTTGAGGTCGTGTTCCACACTCAGTTGGAAGTTGAACGTGGCGACGTCGTCCGCACTTTCCATGACATCACCAAAGTCGAAATCACCGCCTGGGCCAATCGTATAGCTGATGCCCCCGGTGTATTCACCGGAAAACATTGCAAGCGGGTTCGGGGTCCTGAGTTCGTAGGCGTATTCAAGCGCCGAGTAGTTCATCCAGGGAATCTCAGTGCCGGCCGTCACATTGCATGCACCGGCATTCTCGGGGACCAGCCAGAAAACCAACGCAAAGTATGTCCCAGCCGCAAGATAGTTCACCCCCTGGCAAGGGGGCGGTGCATTCCGCCAGTGCGACGACCAACTGGGCGTGATGGTGCTCGCCCAAGCAGAGACACCGGGAGGACGAGGGATATTCCAATGCACGCCAATACCGGCAATGCGCATTTGAACGGTCTCAATTGCTCCAGTCGCACGGTGGGTCACTTGAAAATCGCGCCATTGCGAAGGAACCTTGAAATAGGCGCTTTTACGCGGTTCGGCGTAAGCAACGATTGGCTGATTGGACTTAGCGCTGAAGGCTCGGCGAATAGTGAAAATATTCATCGCCTTGCACCGCGCAGGAATATGCCAGGGGCAAATCCCGCTTTCCGGCGTGGTGTTTTGAAACTTGTTGACCATCGGGTTGCCCGGATCGGGGCGGAACACGGCGGTGATATCCTCGACAAATGCCTGCGCCGGCGTGCTGAGCAGGCCCATGAAGAGGACGAGTACGCAACAAGATCCCAAGGCACTTCGGGTTACGGCAACTAACTTCATACATTCTCCGGTTCAAAGATGCGGGCAGCCGTCAGCCAGCGATTCCTGCGTTGAGGTTGGCTTCGGCCAGCGAGTCGGGCGTGCAGCGCAGATCACCGATCATCAGCACATCGCTTTCATTCGGCGCGTTGGCCGGGTCGAGGCGAAACTGGCAGAGCAACTGGTTCTGGTAGCGCACTTCCAAGGTCGGTGAGCTGGCGCTCATTTCCATCGAGAAGAACCCGTCCACCTCGCTGACCCCGCGGCTGGCATGGTTGATCACGTGATGGCCTTTGAGAGGTCGGCCCTGGGCGTCGAGCAGGCGCCCCAGTACCGAGACGGTTTTCATCACCGTGACTTTGCGGTAATCCACCCCACCCTTGTTCAGGTGGTAGCGGGTACGCGCCGGCTGAATATTGGCGGCCGGCGGGTGGTTGCCCTCGAAATCGAAGTTGACGGTGCTGCTCTTGTAGGCCGACAGCGGCACAAAATTGCGACCGGGGCGCAGCACCGCGCCACCGCCACTGAAGTCATCGGCACGCAACGTGATGGCGTCGAGATCAGTCTCGACATCGATGATCATCCCCGCACCCGTGCCGTGGTACTGGCTGGTCAGCAACGCCTTGTCGGCACCCGCCACAAACGTGCTGTTGAGGTTCAAGCCACCGGTGAGTTTGTTGTTGAACGAGCTGCGCTGCAGGTAGCCGTCACCGCTGACCGTGTCCGTCGTGAAGCTGGCTGTGCCTGATAGGCCAACGCCATAGGTGTCGGTGATGGCGGTGGCCGAAACGCTTTGAAGCACGTGGTCGGTGAGGTCCTGACGATAGGTGACCGAGGCATTGTTGTCGCGACCGCCATCACGGGCAGTGCGGGTGCCGACACTGCCGGACACTTGCCGACCGTCGGTGCCCAGAGCCAGGCTCAAGGTGATGTCGATGCCACGGTTGCGTTGATCGTCGGTGCCACTGGTGCCCGGCCGATCAAACGCCGAGAAGCGCCAGTTGGCGTCATGGCCCAGCAAGGTGCCGCGACGGTTCCAGCCCAGGTCCAGGCCGGTGCCCTCGACGTTGCCTTCGCTGTGGGACAGGCGCACGTTCCATGAGTTGAAGGCATCGACGCGGTGGTTGACCGACAACGCCGAGTGGCTGGTTTCGCCGACGAAGGTATTGCGCCGCAACCGCGTGCCGTCAGGCAGCGTTTCATAGGTATCGCGGGTGTCGAGCCAACTGCGGTTGTGGCTGAACACCAGGTTGGTGGCACCCAACGTGTAGAGCGCCTGCAGGTCCATCCCGGTGCCGTGTTCCTGGGTTTTGTAGAGGTTGGCGTAGAGGCTGATGTTGTTGGCCACGGTCCAATCCACCGAACCGCCGTATTGCAGTTGCTCACGTACTTCACGCGCCGAGAGGCCGAGGATCACCCGCGGGTGCAGCAGGTAGTTGACGGACGCACCCGCTGTTACCGCCCCGGAAGCCTGCTCATCCCAGTTACTGAATAATTTGGTCTCCCGGCCGGCAAACACGTTGTAGCGCCAGCGGTCATCAGCGTTGCGCCAGTTGCTCGGCTTGTACACCAGCTCCTGGGTGGTGCTGACGGTCATACCGTCCTCCACCAGGCGCACTTCCACCTCATAAATACCGCCGGGCAGCGGGCGCGTATCCAGGGTCTGCAAACCGGCGGCCACCGACTGGGTATTGATCAGCAGGCCGTTGCGGTAAATCTCCACGGCGGCCTGGCGGTTGGCCGTGACGTAGATCGGATAGACACTGGCCTTGGCGTCGTTGATCGCCAGGGTGTCGGAGCTGCCATACATCACCCCCAACGCGGTGTCGGGGCTGGCGCCGAAACTGCGCAGTTGGCGGGTCAGGCCATCGGAGTTGGGAGTGAAATGCCCCAGTCGCAGAAAACGCCCTTCCAACTCACGCTGGCTATAAAGCTCGTGGATCGCGTGGCGCAGTTGCTCCTCATCGCCACTCTGGCGAGCCAGTTGCAGGTTGAACACCTGGCTCCAGTTACCCAGGCTGGCACTGGCCTGCAAACCAAACCGTCCACCGAGGTCTTCATCCTGGCCGCCATTGAGGTTCAATTGATTGTTAATGATCAAGCCACGGCTGCCGCCCTCAGGCTGCGCGTAATAGCGCGGGGCGTCGTCAGCGTGCTCGACGTTTTGCGTGATGATCGAAAGCTGTGAACTTTCAAGGCTGTAGTGGGTAGACAGCATTTGCTCGGGGCACGACTGGCTGCAGGCGCCCAGGGCCACGCCCTTCTCAAGGATGGCCTGCCAAGTGTCGCGAGTCGCCATGGGCAGTTTGCTCTCACCCACGTCGGTAAACTCAAGCAGCGTTACGCGATCATCCCGGGACAGCACGATCAACGCCTCGCCCAGCCATTGCTGGTCAAGATCGACCCGCACCGCCAGCGGGACATCGAAGAAGTGATCACTGAACCCCATGGGCAAGTCTTGGGCCTGGGCGATCAGACTGCCAGGGTTCTCAGCACCAGAACTCGGCGCCGCCAGGACACCCATACAAATCAGCAGCGCGAGCGCCGCCGCGATGTGAGTCATCGGGAACATGAACTAATACTCTGAATGCCAAATGACAAGAATGAAAAGCAGGCCGGCGACGTCTGGAAACGCCCGCCGGCCTGCTGATGCGACGCCCTTTAGTACTGGACTAAAAGGCGCGGGTTAGCATCAAAGGGCTGGCAGTACCGCGTCGAATACCAGCGGCATGACGCTGGTGTAGCTACCGCGCTGGGTTGCCGACGGCTTGGCAGCGGCAATACGCAGTTCGGCTCCCAGGCCCGGGGTGGAGTCTGCGTCGTTGACAACTTCCTGAGGCGTGCCCGTCAGCACTACACCGTTCAGGGTGGCGGTCAGCGGGATGTTTTGAGTTGCGTCACCGTTGAACAGCATGGCCGGGCCACCGTCGATGTAGGCATGGATCGAACCGTTGGTATTGCGCATGTCATAGATAGCGCTCAACGGTGCCAACTCACCATTGGCCAAGTTGTAAGCCATGGTCTCATCCCGGCCCCAGTTCGGGTCGCGCGGTTGTACGTGGAACACGGTGGTAGGGATGCTCGCCTTGATATTGACAGTGTGGTTGGCTTCACCGGCTGCAAACGCCGTGGAACACAGCGCCAGAGCAGCCAGGGGGGCGGCAATTGCAAATTTCTTGAACATAGTCGACACCTGTTTTTGCATTGATATGAATTGCTTAAAAGTTGTGAAAGGGGTAACCCACGGCACAACTAGCGTTGGGTACTACGCGCTGATCAATGAATGAAAAGCGGAGTAATGATGGAGCAATTCAACCCACAGGAATGCCAGCCATTTCGCACAATAGCGTGGCTTTAATGTTCAAAGCCTGACTGAAAAAGATGGTATTTAGCCAAAACCTAAAGTCCACCTGAAAGAATAAACCTACAAAAATTAAACACCATTTAATATTATTGAAAAGGATATACAAATAATACTAAAAAACAACTTTCGGAGCTGAAAACACAATTAAAATTTTTAGTATTGACTGTAGTACGACATGGGTGCCACGCACGCAGGGAGTTACCGTTGGTCACCTAAGCCTTTCACCTCACAAAGATATATCTTAAGTTATATCTTATCAAAAACAGAGGAAACGGAATATGAGCGAGCATCCCCCCCGCGAGCACAGCGATGGCCGTGACAATTTCGAAAAACGCGCAGGGCGCGAACGCGGTGGCCGCGGCCCACGCGTATTTGCCTCCGGTGACCTCAAGCTACTGTTGCTGGCGTTGATCGCAGAACAGCCGTGCCACGGCTACGACATGATCCGCCAGATCGAAGGGATGTTCGACGGCGCCTACAGCCCCAGCCCCGGTGTGATCTACCCGACGCTGACCTTCCTGGAAGAAAGCGAACTGGTCACGAGCGACGCCGAAGGCGGAAAAAAACGCTACACAATCACCGACGCCGGTCGTCTTTCTTTAGGTGAGCAGGCGATTGCACTGGAAGGCGTGCGCATGCGCATCGATGTGAGCAAACGCTCTTTGCGCGGCCATGATCGCCCGCCTGAAATCCACGAGGCGGTGCATAACCTGCGCCATGCCTTGCAGTTGCATCACGGGCGCTGGAGCCCGGAAGAAATCATTCGTGTTGCGGCACTGCTCAACAGCACTGCCCAAGCCATTGTCGACGGCCCGGTCGTCCCACCTATCCAGGGGAAAGCTCAATGAATACGCAAGCCATCCACCGCGTGACCCACGAAATCAAACGCCGCCGCCTGCAAGTGTTGCGGGTGGTCGACATCACACCGCGCATGCGTCGCATCACCTTGGGCGGGCCAGAGCTGGCGGGGTTTGTCAGCCTGGGTGCCGACGATCACATCAAGCTGCTGTTTCCACAAAACGCCGCCGAGCAGGCCGCGCTGGAAAGCCCGGCCTTCACCATCAAGGGCGACGGCCCACAGCCGGCCATGCGCGACTACACGCCGCGTCGCTTTGACCTGAGCATCGGTGAGTTGGATATCGACTTCGTGCTGCACGGCGATGGCCCGGCCTCCACGTGGGCCGAGCAGGCAAAGGTCGGCCAGCACCTGTACATCGGCGGGCCACGGGGCTCGATGATCGTGCCGGACATCTTTGACAGCTACCTGCTGATCGGCGATGAAACCGCCCTGCCCGCCATTGCGCGACGCCTGGAAGAACTGCCGGCGGGGCGCAAGGTGCTGGCAGTGCTTGAGATCGCCAATGCGGCTGAAAAGCAGGCACTGAAGAGTGCTGCCGATGTTGAGGTGATCTGGGTGATTCGCGGCCAGGATGATCTGCTGGATACCGTGCAGAAACTGACGCTGCCCAGTGGCTCGCTGTACAGCTTTGTCGCCACCGAGTCCAAGCTGTCACGCCAGGTGCGGCGGGTGTTGCTGGATACCCACAAGGTTAATGAAGAGTTTCTCAAGGCCGTGGGCTACTGGCGTGCCGAGGGCAGCGAAGAAGACTAAAACCCTCGAACACACTGAAGATCAAATGTGGGAGCTGGCCTGCGATAGCGGTGCATCTGTCGACTGACACTCCGCCATCGCGGGCAAGCCCGGCACCCACATTAGATTTGTGGTGGTTTCAGAAACCTGTCCAACCCTACTACTGCCAACGCAATCAGTACAAACCCCACCAATATCCCCCCGGCATTCACAAACACCTGTGGATAACCAAGAGTCCCCACATCAATGAACGGGTATTGATACTGCCCGAGCAAATCCCCGCGCAGCAGCACATAGCCAAAGTACACCAGCGGGTAGAGCACCCACCCCGCAACGTGCTTGAGCTGCAAGTTGCCCTTGGGAACGCACCGCCACCAATAGATAAAAAACAGCACCGGCATCACGTCGTGCAGCAATTCGTCGGCAATAAACTGAAAGCCTTCGGGCTGCCACAAATGCCGCAGCAACAGGTTGTAGGCCAGGCTCACCACCACGATGCTCACGGCGACCCCACTGCTGATTTTGGGCCCAAGGAAAAACCGCTTTGCGGCTGAATCGCGGTCGACCCACGCATAGCTCAACACCACCGCCGCCAGGGTGTTGGTCAGCACGGTGAAGAAACTGAAAAAGTTGATCAACCCGCCCAGCAGGCTGGCGCCAGACTCCCAGCGCGAATAAAAAATCAGGTATTGCTGAATCACCAACCCTGTCCAACCAGCCAGCGCCGCTGCTGCCACTAACCGCTTCATGGGTTCAATCCAGCGGGCGTTTGGTGCGCATCAGTTTCACGTACAACCCTTCGACTTTCTCCCGCGCCCACGGAGTTTTGCGCAGGAAGGTCAGGCTCGACTTGATGCTGGGGTCGCTCTTGAAGCAGCGGATATCAATACGCTCGGCAAGGCCTTCCCATTCGTAGTGTTCCACCAGGGTGGTGAGGACGTGCTGCAGGGTCACGCCGTGGAGTGGGTCGTTGCTTGTCGCGGTCATGCCGGGCCTTTTACAAAAAGTAGAAATACAGCCGGTCACTTTAGCACGAAGAAAAAAGTTCCCGTTCTCAACGAAAAAGAGATGTTATATTGTAACCATAGCTTTCAAATCTTTTAGTCGTTTTGCCAAGGAATGTGTCTGATGTCCTTCTCTTCTCTGTGGCGCTTGTCCCCGCTTGCCGCCGCCCTGTTGATCTGCTCCGAAGCCCACGCGCTTGAGCTGCAGCCCCAAGTCATCACCGGCAACCCGCTGGGCAATGAACAGCTCGCCTCGCCCACCACCGTTCTGGAAGGCGATGACCTGACCCTGCAACAAAAAGGTAGCCTCGGTGAAACCCTGAACAAACAACCGGGCGTGTCGTCTTCGTACTTTGGCCCAGGCGCCAGTCGGCCGATCATCCGTGGCCAGGATGGCGACCGCATTCGTATCCTGCGCAATGGCGTGGGCGCGCTGGATGCGTCGTCGCTGTCTTACGACCACGCAGTGCCGCTGGACCCGGTCAACGTCGACCGCATTGAAATCGTGCGCGGCCCGGCGGCGCTTTTGTATGGCGGCAGCGCCATCGGCGGTGTGGTCAACACCTTCGACAACCGCATCCCTACCGAGGCCATCGAAGGCATCCACGGTGCCGGTGAACTGCGCTACGGCGGCGCCGACACCACCCGCAGCAGCGCGGGCAGACTGGAAGCCGGTAACGGCACCTTTGCCTTGCACCTGGACGCCAACGCGCGGGAATTCAATGACCTGAAAATCCCCGGCCAGGCACGCAGTCGGCACGCGCCAGCAACCGAAGACGCAGCGGGTAAAAACGCGCGCCTGGGCAACAGTGACGGACGCCAGGACGGCGGGGCCGTGGGCGGTTCCTACACCTGGGACGACGGTTATGCCGGCTTGTCCTACAGCAATTACGACGCGAACTACGGCTCGCGGGCCGAGCAGGACGTGCGTATCCGCATGAAGCAGGATCACTACGCGTTTGCGTCGGAAATCCGCAACCTGCAAGGCCCGTTTACCTCGCTGAAACTCGATGCCGGCTACACCGACTACGAACACCGCGAAATCGAAGGTGGCGAAACCGGTACGATCTTCAAGAACAAAGGCTACGAAGCGCGTGTTGAAGCCCGCCATCAGCCCATCGGCCCGCTCGATGGCGTGGTAGGCGCACAAGTGACCCGCAACGAGTTCTCGGCCCTCGGTGAAGAAGCCTTCGTGCCGCAGACCGACACCACGGCCGGCGCGCTGTTCATCCTCGAAGAAATGCAGGCCACTGAACGCCTGAAACTCAGCCTCGGCGGCCGCCTGGAACACACCAGCGTCGACCCGGACGCCAAGGGCAACGCACGCTTTGCCGGTGCCGACAAATCCAACGATTTCACCGCCGGCAGCCTGTCTTCCGGTGCGGTCTACACCCTCACGCCGGTCTGGTCCCTGGCCGCGACCCTGGGTTACACCGAACGCGCACCGACCTTCTACGAGCTGTATGCCAACGGCGCCCACGTCGCCACCGGCACCTACGAGCTGGGCGATGCCAACCTGAAGAAAGAAAAAGCCGTGTCCAGCGACCTGGCACTGCGCTTTGACAATGGCACTCACAAGGGCAGCTTCGGCGTGTTCTACAGCCGCTTCTCCAACTACATAGGCCTGCTGGGCAGCGGTCGCACGCTGAACGATGAAGGTGAAGAAGACGCAGGCGGCATCCCTGAGTACAAATACTCCGGCGTGCGTGCACGTTTCGCCGGCTTCGAAGCCCAGGATCACTGGAAACTTGGCGAAAGCGCCTACGGTAAGTTCGCGCTGGAGTTGTCGGGCGACTACACCCGCGCCACCAACCTGGACACCGGCGAAGCGTTGCCGCGTATTGCACCGCTGCGCTTGAACAGCGGTTTGCTGTGGGAACTGGACCGCTGGCAGGCGCGCATTGACGTGGAACATGCAGCGGGCCAAGGCCGGGTGCCGGATAACGAGAGTGGCACCGATGGCTACACCACGTTGGGGGCGAGCGCGGGTTATCACTTCAACATGGGTGGCAGTCAGTGGTTGGCGTTCGTGAACGGTGAAAACCTGACCAACCAGACTGTGCGGTATGCCAGCTCGATCTTGCGGGACATTGCACCGGCGCCGGGTAGAAGTGTGCAGTTCGGCGTTCGAACCACCTTCTGAAAACACCGCAAAAAAAACAGGCCTGTGGCCCGCTTCCTGTGGTGAGCGGGCTTGCCCCGCGTTGGGTTGCGCAGCAGCCCCAAAACCTAACCTGAGATGTGCCTGAAACAACGAGGTGGCGTTATTAGGGCGGCTTCGCCACCCAGCGCGGGGCAAGCCCGCTCACCACAATCACTGTTACCAAATCTGAAATGATGCATCTTGCGATTGACGCTTTCTCTCGACGCGCTCTCCCTTTATCCTTGCCGCAACAAACTGAAACGTTTCACGTCCGCGGTCGACCCCATCTTGCCGAATTCCCCCTCCGCCCAAGACAGCGCTGTCTTACACCGACCTGCGCCTGGGGATAAATCGCCCGCCTGTGGATAACCACACTGATCCCCAGAAAAACCGAATTAACGCTGAACCAAGCCCGTGTCGAATCGTCATCTACAGTGAAGAAACACGGGGATACATAATTCCAACGTCACGGAGAAACACACTATGAGCACTGATGGTGCTTCAAGCCCAAGCCGCCTGCTGCCCAGGTTGCTAGGCGTCTTGCTGCTGATCATGGGCCTGGCCTTGCTGGCCGGGGGTATCAAGCTGACGATGCTCGGCGGGTCGCTGTACTACCTGCTGGCCGGTATCGGCATCACCCTGACCGGCATCCTGCTGCTGGCCACCCGCCGCGCCGCGCTGGGTCTGTACGCACTGGTGCTGTTCGCCAGTACCGTGTGGGCCCTGTGGGAAGTCGGCCTGGATTGGTGGCAATTGGTGCCGCGCCTGGCGCTGCTGTTCGCCCTGGGTATCGTCATGTTGCTCCCGTGGTTTCGCCGTCCGTTGCTGCGTGGCCAACCTGCCCCGCTGGGCACTGGCGCGCTGAGCGTGGCCGTGGTGCTGGCGGGTGCTACCGCCCTGGCCAGCCAATTCACCAACCCCGGTGAAATGGTCAAGACCGGCCAACTGGACCGCGACGCAGTCCCTGGCATGGCCAGCGCTGCACCGTCACAAGCTGATGGTGACTGGAACTCCTACGGGCGTTCGGCCTACGGCGATCGCTACTCGCCACTGGCGCAGATCACCCCGGAAAACGCCCACAAGCTGGTGCCGGCGTGGACGTATCGCACCGGTGACATCCCTGGCCCGAACGATCCAGGCGAGACCACCGCAGAAAACACCCCGCTGAAAGTCAACGGCATGCTCTACGTGTGCACGCCGCACAGCCAAGTGATTGCCCTGGACCCGGATACCGGCAAGGAAATCTGGCGCTTCGATCCGAAGATCAGCAGCCAGGGTGCCGAAAACTTCAAGGGCTGGGCACACATGACCTGCCGTGGCGTGTCGTATCACGATGACGCCGCCTACGCTTCCGAGCAGAGCCCGACCGGCAGCGCCAGCCCGGCTGCCGCGCCGAATGCCTGCCCGAAACGCATTTTCGTACCGACCGCCGACACCCGTCTGATCGCTCTGAACGCCGACACCGGCAAGATGTGCGAAGACTTCGGTGACAAAGGCCAGGTCGATCTGCGTGCCAACATCGGCAGCTTCGCCCCAGGCGGTTACTACTCCACCTCGCCACCGGCCGTGACCAAGAACCTGGTGGTGATCGGCGGTCACGTGACCGACAACGTCTCCACCGACGAGCCGAGCGGCGTGATCCGCGCGTTCGACGTGCACACCGGCAAACTGGTGTGGAACTGGGACAGCGGCAACCCGGACGACACCACCCCGTTGGCCGAAGGCAAGACCTACACCCGCAACTCGCCGAACATGTGGTCCATGTTCGCCGTGGATGAAAAACTCGGCATGCTCTACCTGCCGATGGGTAACCAGATGCCCGACCAATACGGCGGCGACCGTACCGACGAATCCGAGAAATACGCCGCCGGCTTGACCGCCCTGGACATCGACAGCGGCCACGTGAAGTGGACCTTCCAGTTCACTCACCACGACCTGTGGGACATGGACGTGGGTGGCCAGCCGTCGCTGATCGACATCAAGACCGCTGAAGGCGTGAAGCAAGCGGTGATGGCGTCGACCAAGCAAGGCAGCATCTACGTGCTGGACCGTGCGACCGGCCAGCCGGTAGTGCCGATCCACGAAGTGGCTGTACCGCAAGGCGCTGTAGCCGGCGACCGCACTTCGCCGACCCAACCGAAGTCCGACCTGAACTTCATGCCACCGCCGCTCAAAGAGCGTGACATGTGGGGCGTGACGCCGTTCGACCAACTGCTGTGCCGCATTGATTTCAAATCCATGCGCTACGACGGTGCTTTCACCCCGCCATCGCTGCAAGGTTCGATCGTTTACCCAGGTAACTTCGGCGTGTTCGACTGGGGTGGCATTTCCGTCGACCCGGTACGCCAGATCGCGTTCGTGAACCCCAGCTACATGGCGTTCAAATCCAAGCTGATCCCGGCCGCCGACATTGCCAAGCAAGGTCCACGCGTCAGCGAAACCGAAGGCGTGCAGCCGAACAAAGGCGCGCCGTACGGTGTGATCCTCGAAGCCATGCTCTCGCCAATGGGCCTGCCGTGCCAGGCGCCGGCGTGGGGTTACGTGGCGGCGGTCGACTTGACCACCCACAAGACCATTTGGATGCACAAGAACGGCACCGTGCGTGACAGCGCGCCGGTTCCGATTCCGCTGACCATGGGCGTGCCTAGCCTGGGCGGCACCTTCACCACCGCCGGTGGCGTGGCGTTCCTCAGCGGTACGCTCGACCAGTACCTGCGTGCCTATGACGTGAAAAACGGCAAGCAACTGTGGGAAGGCCGCCTGCCAGCCGGCGCGCAAACCACCCCTATGACCTACACCGGTAAAGACGGCAAGCAGTACGTGCTGGTCATGGCCGGCGGTCACGGTTCCCTGGGGACCAAGCAGGGTGACTATGTGATGGCGTTCAAACTGCCGGATTAAGCAACACTGGCGGTAAAACAAAGGCGACTACCTTCACAGGTAGCCGCCTTTTTTATACCGGTCAAAGCGGCACCCGCTCCCGGCGCATCCACATCTCGAACGCCATGGCATTCAACGGACGGCTGATCAGGTAGCCCTGGGCGGTGTCGCAATTCCACTGCTTGAGCAGCTTGAGGCTAGGGGCGAACTCCACGCCCTCGGCGACGACCTTGAGCCCGAGGTTGTGGCTCATCTCGATGGTGGAGCGCACGATCACCCCGTCGCCACTGGTGCTATCGAGGTTGCGTATGAAGGATTGGTCGATCTTCAATTCCTGCACCGGCAGGCGCTGCAATTGCGCCAGGGACGAATAGCCAGTCCCGAAGTCATCCACCGACAAACTGATACCGCAGCCGCGCAACTGCTCCAACACACTGAGGGCCTGTTGCGGGTTGTGCATGATCGCGCTTTCTGTGATCTCGAAAATCAGTTGCTCGGCCTCGACCTGATATTGCATCAACAGCGCAGTGACGCGAATCGCCAGGTCATCATCAGCCAAATCATCCACCGAGATATTTACCGACAGCTGGATCAACATGCCGCGCCGCGACCACTCGGCGATCTGGCGGATGGCTTCTTCGATCACCCACAGGGTCAGGCTGCCCATGCTGCCGGTGCGCTCGGCCAAGGGGATGAACTCTGCCGGAGACACCTGGCCCAAGGTCGGATGTTGCCAGCGCAACAAGGCTTCGGCCTGGCGTACATGGCCGTGCTTGAGGTCGAGTTTGGGCTGGTAGCACAGGAACAACTCACCCTCGATGGCGGCACGACGCAGGTCGCGGATCAGGGTGATCTGGCGTTGGTGGGCCAAGTCGCGGTCCTGCTGGTAGATCTGCAAATGCCCGGGCAGGCTGGCCGCGTCATGCCGAGCGATGGCGGCGCGGCTGATCAACTCTTCCACTTGCTGGCCGTCGGCCGGGTAGGCGGCGATGCCGATGCTCACTTCGTGGCGCAACTCGTCGTTGCCAATGCGTTGGGGTTCGCTGAGCAACGCGTAGAGGCGGTCGGCGCGGGCCACGGCGCGGTCGACCTCGGTGTTTTCCAGCAACAGCAAAAACTCACTGCCGGCGATGCGCGCCGCCGTATCACTGGCCAACAGGCTTATGGACAGGCAGCGGCTGGCTTCGCGCAGCATCTCTTCGACGCCCTCGGGGCCGAAGCCTTCGTTGATCACGCGGTAATTTTCGATGCCGACATACAACAACACCACCGGCCGCCGCGCACTGATCGCACTGCCCAGCCGCTCCATGGCCAGGGCGCGGTTGGGCAGGCCGGTCAATGGGTCATGCAGGGCGTTATGCGCCAACTGCCGCTCGCGCACGGCGATGCCGCTTTGCATGGCGTTGAAGGCGCGGGCCAGCAAGCCGAATTCATCGTGGCTGCGCACCCGCACCGGCGTGCGGTAATCACCGGCACCAATACGCTCGGCCGCCTGCACCAGGGCATTGAGCGGGCGCGATACTCGTCGCGCCAGAAACAGCGCACCGGCCAACGACACCAGCAGCACCGCCAGGGCAATCCCTAGGAACTGCCGGTCCAGCGGCGCAAAGGACTCCAGGGCATGGTCGAGTGGGCTTTGCAGCAGCACCCGCACTTCATCGCCATCGCCGGTATTGGCCAGCGGCAACACCTGGCTGAGCACACGCTGGCCGTAGAACAAATGGATTTTCGGCTCGGGGTCGACATGCCCTTCGCGCAACAGGCTGAGGGTGGCTGCCTGGTAAGCATCCGGTTGAGTGCTGTACAGCTGGCCGGGCGTGCCGTTTTGCACGCTGAGGAACGACACCTCCAGATTGCTCATGGAACGCAGTTCATTGGCGAACAGCTTGTCCATGGGAAAGCCCATGACGATGCGCGCGATGGGCAACTCGTCGATCACTTCATCCTGTACCAGCAGATACGGCCGCCCATCCAGGGCCACGATCAGCATCTGCAGGCCCGTACGCCGGGCATGGCGCAGGGCGTCGTCATAGGGAAAAAGCTGGCCGCGCGTGAGGATCGGCAAAGTGCTGACCATGACCTTGCCATCCAGGCCCAGCACAAACACTTCGCTGGAACGGATGCCCGTGCCGTGGCGACGTAATGCGGCGAGAATCGGCACCGTCTTGGCTTCGGCCACGGCTTGTTTGAATGGGAGGTCGACGGTCAGCCAGTCGAGGCCGTACTGCAGGCGACGCCCGCGCAGGTCGATCAGACGCTCGAACACTTGGCTGCCGGTTTGCAGTTGGACTTGCGCCTGGTTTTCCACGGCGCGGGTGGTGGCGGTCTTGACGGCGAAATAGGTGGCGCCGACCACTACCAGCAGTAACAGCGCCAGCACCCCGGCGATACGGGTTTGGAACGTGTGGCGCCACCTCATTGCAGTGCCCTCTGGCAGCGTTCGCCTCTCTCTGCCACTACGTCCCTTTGTCATGTGCATTCCCTGCGACTGCTGACCTGGCGTCAAAAAAATATCCATTTGGATTGAATATTGGGTGTTAGGAGATTAGCTGGGACTTTGGTTAAGTGCACCCAATAAAACCGGGGAATGTTGTGGCGGTTTTTTGGCGACAATGGGTTGGCTGGGGGGGCATATCCGTTATTTGGGTAACGGCTGAAATTGGTTCCGCCCTTACGGCGGCTCACTTTTGAAAAGCGCAAAAGTAAGCAAAACGCTCTTGCCCCAACACTCGGCACCTCGCCTAGGCTCG